>NZ_DATLXO010000049.1:0-17444 GCF_035575815.1 Iamia sp. | reverse complement strand
ACCAGCTGTGGTGCTGGGACGCGTCGCACTTCTCGGCCTGTGAGGCGGCCCCGGTCGTCTACGGGATCGTCGATGTCGTGTCCCGCAAGTGGATTGCGAGCCTGCTCTGCGCGGAGCAGACCGGCACCCAGGTCAAAGTCGTGTTTCTCGCCGGTCTCGAAGCCGAAGGGCTCCTCGCCGATCTCGAGTAGCGCCTCGACCAACCCGACGACGTCGACCTGAACGAGGACGCTGCCCCGGTCCTGCTCGCAGTGTCGGACAACGGGCCCGAGATGCGCTCGGGTGAGACCCGGGCGTTCATGGCCCTGCTCACCATTGGCCAGCACTTCGGGCGCCCCTACACCCCGACCGACCAGGCCTGGATCGAGACCCTCTTGGGTTGCGTCGCGGCCCACAACGCGCCCTTGCGTGGGCCGACCTATACTACGCTATGTCGTAGCGATCAGGAGGAGGCTGGCGCCACGTACCGACAGCGCAGGGGACAAGACGTCACCAGGGGGTCGTGGTGCCCAGGAACCCGCTCATCGACCGTGTGGGCCGGTCCCTGATCGGTGGAGGCCGCGCCACCCGTAACGTCGCCACCGATATCCGCTACGGCCATCTCATGGGACGGGTGCCTCGCATCGGTGCCGGGACGTCCAACTCCGATCACCAGGTGCTCCGGACGGTGTTCGCGGGTCGGATCCGGCCCGGGGATGTCCTCGTCGACATCGGCTGCGGCCGGGGCCGGGTGCTCGCCGTGCTACTCCGGACCCATCCCGCTCACACCGTCGTCGGCATCGAGGTCGATGCCGAGCTCGCAGCGGCTACGGCCCGCCGGTTCCGCAACGAGCCGCGTTGTCGGGTGATCGCCGGTGATGCGATCTCGCTCCTCCCCGACGAGGCCACGTTGCTGTTCCTGTTCAACCCCTTCGGCCGCGCTGCGGTCGAACGCCTGCGCGACCAACTGGAGCAGCGACCGCCGAGCAGGCCGCCACTGCGGATCCTCTACTCGAACCCGCACCACCTGGAGGCGTTCGAGCATGCCTCGCATCGAGCGCATCGAGCGCATCGAGCGCATCGGGCTGGGAGGGGGCCGACTGGTCCCCCACCACGACCTCGCCATCATCGACCGCGTGGTGGAACCGGAGCCCTGACGTGGGCCACGCGCGGAGCCGCGGCGTGGATCGGTCCCGGGGGTCGCGACGACCAGGCCGACCAGGCCATCCACGATGGGCGTCGAGGCATTCGTGTTGCGGCTGGTCTGGTCCGCTCCGCACGACGGCCTCGGCGCCCTCACGCACCGGGGGTCTCCTCGTGGGGGTCCGACCCCGCTTCGGACTCGGTTGCGAGCACCTGCGCGTACGAACGCAAACGATCGAGGGCGCGCTCGTCGATGTCGCGGCCGCCCCGGGCCAGGGCGGCCTTGATCTCGGTGTAGAAGTCGAGCTCCATCCCGCAGCGCCGGCAGTCCCCGAGGTGGTGGGCGATGCGCCGGGTGGTGAGGTCGTCGACCTCGCCGTCGAGGTAGGCCTGCAGGATCTCACCGACCCGCCGGCAGCTCATCATGCGGCGGCTCTTGGGGAACATGGCGAAGCGGCTCATCGGTGGCTCCTGGGTACGAGGTCAGCGGCGGCCAAGCGGTCGCGGATGCGGTGCCGGGCGCGGTGGACCCGGCTCATCACCGTCCCCAGCGGGATGCCCAGCACCTCGGCGGCTCCTGCGTAGGTGAGGCCTTGGATGTCGACGAGCTCGATGGTGCGGCGGAAGTCGTCGGGCAGCCGCGCCAGTGCGTCCTCGACGACGGCATCGAAGGTTGCTCCGACGACGAGGCCCTCAGGGGTCTCGCCGGTGGTGCTGGTGTCGGCGACGGAGGTCATGGTGCGGTCGGGGTCGTCGAGCAGCTGCGGCCGCTGTCGACGGTTCCGGTTGATGTGGGTGTTGCGCAGGATGGTGAGGAGCCACGCTCGCGGGTGGTGACCGTCGAAGCTGTCGATGGCCCGAAAAGCTCGCAACAGCGTGTCCTGGACGAGATCTTCTGCCTCGGCGTGGTTGCGGGTCAGCGTGTTCGCCACGCGGAGCATCACCTCGATCTGGGGCACCACGTGGACTGCGAACCCGTCGTCGGCCGCGGCAGAGCCTGCATCGAGAGGGTTCTGCACGGGGCCGGGAACCCGGTCGGTGGGCTCATCCATTCCCGGGGAAGGGTCGTCGACCCTGACCGTGTTTCCCGAGCCAATGATGCCGTGGACCCACCACCGTCTCCGCCGCCAGGTGTCGGCCTACGTCGACGGTGAGCTCGAGCTCCCGGCGTCCGCCGTCGTCGAGCGCCACATCGCCCAGTGCTGGGGCTGCAGCTCGACGGTGGAGCAGTTCGGGCTCATCAAGGTCAGTCTCCTGCACCTCAGCCGAGACCGACCCGAGGCCGTCGGTGCAGCCCACCTCCGACCATAGGCCGCCGTTGAGCGCCCCTCTTGATCGGGTCCGCGTTCGTGCCTGTCTCACTGGGGGTCGGACCGCTGTCCTCAGCGCATGCGGCCGAAAGTCCTGGAATCGTCCGACGGACTCGGCGGGTTTCCAGACCCGGCGGGTTCTTCGTCTGCCGCGACACTGCGGCCACCCCGCTCTCGAACCAATCGGAGAATCATTCATGCACCAGATCTGCTCGACCTTGAACCGGTTCCGGCCCGCCGCCCCCCTCGTCCTACGCGTGGTGCTCGGCGGGCTCTTCCTCTGGCACGGCATCGACAAGTTTGATACCGGCATCAGCATGGTGGAGGGAGCGTTCGAAGGCTGGGGCGTCCCCGCCCCCGGTCTCACTGCGCCGCTCACCGCAATCGTCGAAGTCGTCGCCGGCGCCGCTCTGGTGCTCGGCATCGGCACCAGGATCGCGGCCGCGCTGCTGAGCATCGTGATGATCGGGGCGATCATCTACGTGAAGCAGGAGCTCGGCATCATCTCCAGCCAGCCCATGCCCGGCGCCGAGCTCGACCTTGCCCTGCTCGCCGGCCTCGTCGCCCTGATCGTCATCGGTCCCGGACGCATCTCACTCGACCAGCAGCTCGACATCGAGCCACGCGAGGCGAGCGATCCTCGCGAACCCGCCCTGGGCTGACCGTCGGGCGTCATGGCTCGTCCCGTCGTGCGCGGTGCGCACGACGGGACGAGACGAGAAGCAACAGGTGGTGTCCACCGCCGGGGCCCACCGAGCGCACTGCGATGTCAGGCCGGTTAGTCGCCGTGCGCCTCGTCGCACAGGCGCTCCTCGCCCTCGGCGATCCGGCCCGCTCCGATGCCTTCGAGGGCGGCGAAGGGGCCGCATGGGTGCGCCTCGATCCACACGTGGATCATCGGCGTCTCTTCGGGCTTGACGAGGCCGGCCGGGCATTCGCCCTCCGCGTTGGTGATGCCTGCGACCTTGCCCTCCGCGTTGTAACAGAGGTCGTCGTGCACGTGCCACTGCATGAGGTCGCCGCCGAGGTCGGGCACCTCGTCGAGGGGACTGCCGACCGCGGTCATGTACATGGCGGCGACGAGACGGCGCCCACCGTCCTCGGTGCTGTACACGAGCGACTCGGGTCGGTCCGGGTCGAGGACCACGTCGTCCTCCATGAACTCCTGGTTGATGAAGTGCTCGACGCCGGTCGCCCCATCGCCGATCGAGCGGAACCCGGCTGCCTCGGCGTCCGCCGCGTCAGCCCACTGCGGCAGGCGAAGGAGGGTGACCGCGATGATGTTCTCGGCTTCGGCCTGCTCCTGGAGCGTCACGCCCTCGGTACCTCCGAGATCGATCGGCAGATCCGGGTCGTAGGGAACCGCGACCACATCCTCGTGACCGTCGGCGGCGCCGTCTCCGTGGGCGGCCTCGGCCACGGCGCCCGTCTCGTCGCCGTGCCCGTCGTCGACCGCACCGGTCGCCTCGACCTCGGCCCCCGAACCGTCGTGGCCACCCGCCCCGTCGCCGCCCGGGCCGTGGCCGCCGCTGAGCGACGGCACCATCGAGGCCGAGACCAGGGCCGCCACCGCGACGGCGGACGCACCGAGGAAGGCGCCCGTCCCGGCCTCGGGGAAGCGCCGTCGGGGCAGGCCCACCGCGGCGCGCGCAAAGGAACCGATGACCACCACCGCCGCCAGGGCCGTGGCCGCCGAGTCGGGGAAGCTCAGCGCCTCGGTCTCGCCGCTGATGCCGATCGTGCGCGACACGAGCCACACGCCGATGACGCCGAGGTTGACGACGAGCCCGAGCGCGAACAGCGCTCTGGACGGACGCAGCCCCACGGCGACCGCCCAGGCGAGCTGGAACCAGGCGACGACCACGAAGAACACACCGTGGGCCGTGTTGGCCGCGAGATGGGTCGGTGCGTAGGCGAAGTGGATGGCGGCTGCACCGAGGCTGGCCAGCACGAGCACCCCCCGAAGCGGCGTGTCGGGGACCGACGGCTGCTCCGCGGGGGGAGCGGACATGCCCGGAGGATAGGCGGTCTGCATGAGGGCCCTCATTCTCTGGAACGGGTACCGCACAATGGCGCACGGCAAGTGCGAGAATACTACACCATCCGCCCGCGCTGTGGCCACGGTCACCTCGCGAGCCAGGGGAGAACCTGAGCGGCCGGAGCGTCCTGAGCGGGCCGAGCGCGGACGCCCGTCGACGGGGGGTTGCCATTCACCGGTCGAGTCGACAAAATACCCCTGGGGGGGTATTGACCTCCGTTCATGAAAGGACAGCACCATGGCGACGACCCGTACGTCTGACCCGGATATTGCAGCCGGGCTCTCTGGGTGGCCCGGTCGGGGTAGTGGACGAGGATGAGGGTTCTGGGGGCGGTTGAGGGGCTGCGTGGGCGCGGTGAGGCAGGGTTCGGGGGGTTTGGGTTGTCTCCGGCGTGGTGGGGTGGGCCTGGCCGGTTCAGGCGAAAGCGGGTAGCCGTCGGATCCTGGTGAGGGCTTCGATGAACGCGTCGGCCCAGGCGTGGGAGCGGGGTAGGCGCAAGCAGAGCTGGCGGGAGTGGTCGACGACGCGGGCGGCGACGTTGAAGAACGCGAGCCGGAGTCGTTTCCCGCGGCAGCGCTGGAACTCGGGGGGTAGGGCGAGGTGGCGGATCCAGCGGGCGGTGTTGTGGGCGAGGGCGCAGCCCTGCCACCACAACCAGTTCCCGAAGAAGTTCTGCACGGGGGCGTGGATGAGCCCGAAGTCTTCCTTGAGCTGACGGATGGCGTCTTCGGGGATACCGCCTCGGAGGCGGTGGTGGGCTTCGACTTCCTCGGCGGGGGCGAAGAGGGCGGGGAGGTTGGTGACGATGGCGTGGAACCGCCAGCCGTCGAGATCGTCGAGGGACAGCTGGTCGCCGGCGCTTGTCCGTTGCCGGCGCACGATCATGCGCAGAAGGCGCCGGTCCTTCTTCGTCGAGCCGATCTCGGGGGTGGTCTCAGCGATCTCCGATCCCCGCTCGGCTTCCGCGGCCAGCGCCGGGATCCACACCGTGGTCGGGTTCGTGGCGAGGGCCCCGATCGCGGCCCGCACGTTGGAGCGTTGCGGGGCAGTCACGGTGAACACGGCGCCCAACGCTTCGGCGGCGTTGAACACGTCGTGTTGGTAGCCAGCCGAGTCGACCCGGATCCACAGGTTCACTCGTTCACGCACCGCTGAGGGGATCGCAGCAGCGCATTCGCGGATGAACCCGGCGTTGGCCCGCCCCGGATGCGCGTTGCCGCCCCGGGCTCGCACGGCGAGCACGTCGCCGGTCTCGCCGCACACCCCGATCAGCGGGGACAGGCCGACCTCGCCCCGGTAGGTGAACGTCGAGCCTTCCTTGCCAGGCCCGTAGGTGTCGACCAAGGTGGCATCCGGGTCAATGGTCACCACCCCACCGGTCGGCCCAGCGCCCATCGCCCACGCCCGGGCCAACATCGTGCGTGGGTTGCCGCTGACTTCAACTCCTTGACATCCAGGTCCACGTCCTCGACGAGCGGCGGGCCCGACTTGACGGCACGGCTCGACGCCGGGGAACCAGCGACTCCCAGCCCGAGATCCTCACCCGGACCCTCGTCGCCGACCCCTCCTCCCGCTGCGGCTCGGTGATCAGGGCCCCACCTTCAAGTACAGGCTGAGGAGCCCGGCGTTGACGGAGACTCGGGCTCGGACGTGGACCGAGCGACCGCGGCCGTGATCTCGGCCAACGCCTCGGAAGCGTCGGCTAGCTCGTCCCCCCTCGCCGCCGGCGCTCCTCGCCTCGGTGGCGGTGCTCGGATCAGTGGGGCCAGCGTGTGCAGCGCTGACAGCGGAGCGGCTCGTACGCTGCCTGCGATGGCCGAGCATCAGTCGAGCTCCCATGAACAGCTCGCCGCCGAACCCGTGATCCTCGCCGGTATCGCAGCTGCCGCCGGAACCGCGATCGCACCGGCCACGTTGAAGCTCGCCGGTGGCGCACGAGTCGACGTCGATGGGGTCGCTGACGACCGGTCCGTGTTCGTTGAGGTGTTCGCCCACCAGGGCCGCCTACGTGGCGGTCAGTTCCACAAGGTCGCCCGTGACGCGCTCAAGCTCATCACCCTCCGACGGGAGCACCCAGGCGCACGGCTGATCGTCGCCTTCGGTGACGAGACCGCAGCGGCATGCGTCACCGGACGCAGCTGGTTGGCGGAGGCGCTGCGCACCTGGGGCGTCGAGGTCCTCGTCGTCGACGTCGGAGCCGATGTTCGCGCCGGACTCGTTGCCGCACAGGCACGCCAGGTCATGGTCAACGCCGCACCGTCGGAGGAGCCGTGACGCCGCCGCTGGTCGACTGGCCCCAGGTGTGGTGCGCACTCGCCGCCGCGCTACGCGTTCACATCGACGTGGGGCGACGCCCCCTGCTGAACCGAGGACGTGGTCGAGCGTAGGCCGCCGGCGGCGCGTCCTGGCTCGGGCCCCCGAGTCGACACCGGCCAGGTCCTGCGTGCTTCGCGTCGCGGCGGGTAGTGGCGCGCCATGGCACTCATCTCCAGCACCGGCTTCGCCCACGTGCGCCTCACGGTCACTGACATCGACCGCTCGAAGGCGTTCTACGACCAGGTCTTCGGCTGGCCCACCGCAGTCGACGCCTCCGACTCGGCCGGAGAGCCCGGCGTCAAGGACTCGCCGGAGCAGTTCTACGGAGGCACCGTGTACCAGACGCCGCAGGGCACCCTGTTCGGCCTGCGGCCGGTCGGCACCGCAACCTTCGACCCCGATCACACCGGGCTGGACCACGTCAGCTTCGCGGTGGCCTCGCGATCGGACCTCGAGGCGGCGGCTGCCTCCCTGGCTGACGCCGACATCGAACACGGCCAGGTCAACGACCTGACCGATGCCGGCATCGCCATCCTGTCGTTTCAGGATCCCGACGGCATCAACATCGAGCTGACCGCCCCTCTCGGCTGAGCTCAGGCGGTTCGACCGAGCGCCTCAGGCGCGCCGAAGCCGCTGCGTGGTGGCTACCGGAGCGCGGTGAGAGCGGCGATGAGGTCGTGCGAGGGGTCCATGACGCTTCGCGATCGGGCCGTCGCCATGAACGATCGGGGGGTCGAGCGCTGCGCGTCAGGTGTGGCTCCGATCGCGACCGCGCGACAGCCGCGCCGGCCAGGGCCGAGCACAGCATCGGCAGGGTGATGAGCCACGCCAACCCGGTCTCGTCCACGCCGAAGTCCTCGGCCATCGTCGGCAGGGCCAGGGTGAGGACGGTGACCGGGAAGGTGGTGGCGAACAACCCGGTCAGCCCGACCAGCAGCACCGAGCGGGGGTAGCGTCCCCGGGCGTCGAGGGCGGCCGCCACCCGGGCCGGCGCGCCGGCCACCGCCGTAAGCCCGGTCATGCGCGTGGGACGCTTCAGGTCTTGGGTGGGTGCGGGGCGTTCGGATCGTTGCGGCTGCTCGGCGCCATGTCGCCCACGGCGGCGACCAGACGTTCCCGGGACATCTCCGATGCGCCGTCGACGCCGGCGTCGGCCGCCCGGCGCCGCAGCTCGTCGGTCGGGACGCCACGGGCCCAGCCGTCGCCCCCGACCGACGGGCTCTGGGCTCGGTCGGTGTCGTCGGGCTGGTGGAAGTCGGGCACGGTCCCTCCGGCAGGTGGTGGATGGGTGGTGGTGGACCGCGGCCCTACCCCAGGGCGCGCCGACCAACCGGTGCTGGCACGCGGCGGGTGGTTCGGCTGCGCACGTCCGGGCAGGGCACCGTCATGCCCAAGGACAAGGACCAGCTCACCCCCGACGATCCCGATGACCGTGAGCTCCTCGAGCGCACGCGCGGCCAGGGGACCGGCGGCTCGGGCCAGGATCAGCTGCCGTCCGAGCGCTCCGCGCCCGGCGGCACCAGCGGTTCCTCGCGTGACGAAGATCCCGGCGTCGGCTGACGGCTGTGCGGTCGGCCGGCGAGAGGCAGCGGTCCGCCGACGGGGATGGACGGTGAGTCCATCGTGACGGCGAAGGAGGTGGTACCACCCGACCACGGTGGCGACGTCGGTGCGACGGTCGTGGTCACCGGAGCTTCCGGCAACCTCGGCATGAGCGTCCTCGATGTCCTCGCCGCCGACCCGCTCGTCGGGGAGGTGCGGGCGGTCGCCCGCAGGCCGCCCGACCGGGAGGCTCGCCCGGGCGTGCGGTGGATCGCCGCCGACGTGACCGACTCCGACCTCGTCCCCGTGGTCGCCGGGGCTGACGTCGTGATCCACCTGGCGTGGCGCATCCAGCCTTCGTGGGACACGGCGCTCATGCGCCGGACCAACGTGGTCGGTTCCCGCCGGGTGTTCGACGCCATTGTGCGGGCCGGGGTGCCGGCGGTGGTGCACGCCTCGTCGTTGGGCGCCTACGCGCCCGGCCCCAAGGACCGCACGGTGGACGAGTCCTGGCCTCGGGGCGGCCACCCCGAGCACCCGTACTCGGCGCAGAAGGCGGAGGTCGAGGGACTGCTCGACGACGTCGAGGCGGCCCACCCCGACCTGCGGGTGGTGCGGATGCGGCCCGCCCTGATGTTCCAGCGAGGCGCCGGGCTGGAGCTCCGGCGGTACTTCCTCCCGCGCCTGGTCCGGCCCCGCTCGCTGCTGCGCGCCGGGCTGGTCGACCTCGTGCCGACCCGGTTCCAGGTGGTCCACACGCCTGATGCGGCGCACGCCTTCGTCGCCGCCGCGCTGAGCGACCGGCGGGGCCCGTTCAACCTGGCGACCGACGATGTCGTCGGCGGTCGGCACCGATCGTGGCCCCCCGCCGTGCTGCATCCGGCGGCGGCGGCGACGTGGCGCCTCCGCCTGCAGCCGGTCGACCCCGGGTGGGTCACCCTGGTCTTCCGCTCGCCCCTCCTCGATGCCGGTCGGGCCCGGCGGGAGCTGGGATGGGCCCCGCGCCTCTCCGGGCACGACGCCCTGCGTGACGGCCTCGCGGGCATCCGCTCGAGCGGGTCGGCGCCCACCGCGGCGCTCAGGGGGACGACCTGATGCGCCAGTGCCCGGTGATCACCAACGTGGCGGATGTGCCCCACGACGCAAGGGTGCACCGATGATCGAGGTCGACGCCGTTGTCATCGGCGCCGGGCCCAACGGCCTGGTCGGCGCCAACCTGTTGGCCGACCGCGGCTGGGACGTGCTGGTGCTCGAGGCCAACGACCAGCCCGGCGGGGCCGTGCGCACGGCCGAGGTCACCGCCCCCGGGTTCCGCAACGACCTGTTCTCCGCCTTCTACCCCCTGGCCGGGTCCTCCCACGTGCTCCAGGACCTGCACCTCGAGGATCACGGCCTGCGGTGGGTCCACGCCCCCAGGGTGCTGGCCCACCCCCGGGCCGACGGGCCGACGGCGGTCCTCGACCGCGACCCCGCCGTCACCGCCGCCAGCCTCGACGCCGACGCCCCCGGAGACGGTGACGCCTACCTGGCGCTCTACCGGCGCTGGGAGCGGATCGGCCCCGGCCTGATGCGGGCCCTGCTCAGCCCGTTTCCGCCCGTGCGCGGCGGGCTGCGCCTGGCGGCGGCGACGTTGGGCCGCGACGCCCGCGACACCGCCCGCCTCGCCATTCTGCCCCTGCGGCGGATGGTCGACGAGCACTTCGGCGGCGAGACGGCCAAGCTGCTGTTCGCCGGCAACGCCCTCCACGCGGATCTGACCCCGGAGGGAGCGGGCAGCGGCCTCTTCGGGTGGCTCATGACCGGGCTCGGCCAGCAGGTCGGGTTCCCGGTCCCCCAGGGCGGCGCCGGGTGCCTCACCGACGCCCTGGTGGCCCGGCTCACCTCCGTCGGCGGTCAGCTGCGCTGCGGTGCCCGCGTCGAGCACGTCATCGTGGGCGACGGTCGGGCCGCGGGGGTGCGCCTGGCCGGCGGCGAGCAGGTGCGGGTCCGGCGGGCGGTGCTCGCCGACTGCCACGCCCAGCGCCTGTACCGCGACCTGGTCGGCGTCGACGAGCTGCCGGCCCGCACCGTGGCTGACCTCGAACGCTTCCAGAGCGGCTCGGCCACGGTCAAGGTCGACTGGGCCCTGTCGGGGCCCATCCCCTGGCGCTCACCCGACGTGGCCGGTGCCGGCACCGTGCACGTGGCGTCGTCGCTCGACGAGCTGACGATGTCGTCCGCGCAGCTGTCCATGGACCAGGTGCCGGCGAAGCCGTTCCTGCTGGTGGGCCAGATGACCACCGCCGATCCCACCCGCTCGCCCCCCGGCACCGAGTCGGCCTGGGCCTACACCCACGTCCCCGTCCGCCCCGGTGGCGACGCCGGCGGCGGCGGCATCGAGGGCCACTGGGGTGGGGCCGACCTGGACACCTTCAGCGCCCGCATGGAGGCGCGCGTCGAGGCCCTGGCCCCCGGCTTCGGCGACCTGGTCCTCGACCGGTACGTCGCCGGACCCCGAGAGCTCGAAGCGGCCGACGCCAACCTGGTCGACGGTGACATCGGCGGCGGCACCTCCCAGCTCCACCAGCAGCTCATCTTCCGCCCCGTCGGAGGCCTCGGCCGGGCCGAGACACCGATCGTCGGGCTCTACCTGGCCTCGGCGTCGGCCCACCCGGGTGGCGGCGTCCACGGCGCCTGCGGCGCCAACGGGGCGCGCGCCGCCCTCGCCCACGACCGCCTCACTCGCGTTCGGGCTCGCCTCAGCCGCGGCTCCTGACCGAGCGCTGCACCAGAGAACGGTCAGGGTGGTCGCGGTGGAGACCGATGTCGCGCCGGCAGCCGAAGGGGGTTGCCAGCGACCGCCTGAGGCGGCAGCATACCCCTCGGGGGTATCTGCCTCCACTCGCGAAGGGACAGCACCATGGCCACGACTCGTACTCCTGATCCGTCGACCGACGATCACGGTGGACCCGCTCTTGACGACCAGCCCTCGACGGGTGCCGGACACGGTGAGCACGCCGGTCACGGCGGCCACCACGACCACGCCGAGGTGTTCCGGCGCCGGTTCTGGATCAGCCTGGTCCTGACGCTGCCGGCGGTGATCTACAGCCACATGCTCCAGGAGCTGCTCAGCTACACCGCGCCGATGTTCACCGGCCACGAGTGGGTGGCGCCGGTGTTCGGGACCGCGGTGCTGGTCTACGGGGGGCCGGTGTTCCTGCAGGGCGGGTGGTCCGAGCTGCGGAGCCGCCAGCCGGGGATGATGCTGCTCATCTCGATGGGCCTCCTGGTGGCCTTCGGGGCGTCGGTGGCGACCGAGCTGGGTTGGCTGGACGTCGACCTCTGGTTCGAGCTGGCGACCCTCGTCACCATCATGTTGCTGGGCCACTGGCAGGAGATGAAGGCCATCGGCCAGGCCCAGGGGGCCCTGGCCGCGCTGGCCGAGCTGTTGCCCGATGACGCCGAGCGGGTCACCGACGACGGCACCGAGACGGTGTCGATCGGCGACCTGCGCCCCGGGGACCTGATCCTCGTGCGCCCCGGCGCCCGCGTGCCCGCCGACGGTGACATCGAGGAGGGGTCGGCCGAGCTGGACGAGTCGATGGTCACCGGAGAGTCCCGACCCGTGGCCAAGGACCCCGGCGACCGGGTGGTCGCCGGCACCGTGGCCACCGATTCGGCCATCCGGGTCCGGGTCGCCGCGGTGGGTGACGACACCGCCCTGGCCGGCATCCAGCGGCTGGTGGCCGAGGCCCAGGCGTCGGGCTCCCGGGCCCAGGCCCTGGCCGACCGGTTCGCGGCGATGCTGTTCTACGTCGCCGTCGTGTCCGGGCTGGTGACCCTGGCGACCTGGGCGCTGCTGGGCGATGTCGACCAGGCTGTGATCCGCACCGTCACCGTGCTGGTGATCGCCTGCCCCCACGCCCTCGGCCTCGCCATCCCCCTCGTGATCTCGTTGTCGACGTCGGTGTCGGCCCGGGCCGGGATCCTGGTCAAGGACCGCCTGGCCCTGGAGCGGATGCGCTCGATCGACGCGGTGCTGTTCGACAAGACCGGCACCCTCACCCGGGGCGCTCACGTGGTGACCGGGGTGGTCGGGATCGGCGTGACCGACGATGAGGTCCTGCGCCGCGCCGGCGGGATCGAATCCGACTCCGAGCACCCCCTCGCCCGGGCCATCGTCACCGCCGCCCGTGACCGGGGCGAGCTGGCGACCGCCTCGGAGTTCCGCTCCGTCACCGGTCGCGGCGTGTCGGCCGTCGTCGACGGCCGCCGCCACCAGGTCGGGGGTCCGGCGCTGCTCCGCGAGGTCGGCGCCGAGGTGCCCGCCGAGGTGGCCGACGAGGTCGAGGCGTGGAGCGGCCGCGGCGCTGCGGTCCTCTACCTCTTCGACGATGACCGCATCGTCGGGGCCCTCGCCCTCGAGGACGAGATCCGCCCCGAGTCGCGCCAGGCGGTCGACGACCTCCACGCCGCCGGGGTCCGGGTGGTGATGATCACCGGCGACGCCCGGCCCGTTGCCGAGGCGGTAGCGGCCGAGCTCGGCGTCGACGAGGTCTTCGCCGAGGTCCTGCCCGAGGACAAGGACTCGGCGGTCACCGAGCTCCAGCAACGCGGCCTGAAGGTGGCCATGGTCGGCGACGGCGTCAACGACGCACCCGCCCTCGCCCGGGCTGATGTCGGCCTGGCCATCGGCGCCGGCACCGACGTCGCCATCGAGTCGGCCGGTGTGGTCCTGGCCTCCTCCGACCCCCGCAGCGTGGTCGGGGTCATCCGCCTGTCCCGGGCCAGCTACGCCAAGATGGTCCAGAACCTGGTGTGGGGCGCGGGGTACAACCTCTTCGCCATCCCCCTCGCCGCCGGGGTCCTCGCCTTCGCCGGCGTCACCCTCTCCCCGGCCGTCGGCGCCGTGCTCATGAGCGCGTCGACCATCGTCGTCGCCCTCAACGCCCAGCTCCTGCGCCGCGTCGACATCCGGCCGTCCGACGGCTCGGACTGACTCGTCGCCGCCGCGAGGGTGAGCCGACCTTCAAGTCCACGTCGGCGACGACCTCTCGAAGCTGTCGGGTGGGCGCGCCTTGCCGGGGGCGAGGTCCGATCGGTTTCTCTCAGCGACAGCGGGTAGTAGGTGACGCACCCCATCACACAGACAGGTCCTCTGTGACCGTTTCCCAGGACATGCTCCGTACGAACCCGTCCCCGCCCGGCTACGACCCTGAGGCGCTCGCCGCGTGCATCGAGGCGTGCTTCGACTGCGTCGCGGCCTGCACCGCATGTGCAGACGCGTGCCTCGGGGAGGAGACGGTGGGCCAGCTCCGGCGTTGCATCACCTCCGACCTCGGGTGCGCCGATCTCTGCGACGCCACCGGCCGCATCCTGTCGCGCCAGGCCGGTTACCACCCCGACCTCACCCGCGCCGCGCTGACGGCGTGCAGGGATGCCTGCCGGAGCTGTGGATCGGAGTGCGAGAGCCACGCCGACCACCACGAGCACTGCCGGGTGTGCGCCGAGGCCTGCCGTCGATGCGAGCAAGCGTGCGAGAAGCTCCTGAGCTCCTGAGCTCCTGAGCCACCGCGCCCGGTGGCGGTGGTGGGCGACGGTCGACGGGCGCCGGCACGTCTGTCCCAACGGGGCCACCACCGGCGCCGAGACGTGGGCTGCGCAGTGCGTCGATGCTCGGCAGAGATCTGGGCGACGCCTCGGTCCGGGGGATCGGGTGGGTGGTCGGGGTCAGGGAAGGAGCTGGGCGCCGGAGAGGGCGGCGAGGAGCGGTTCGGCGGCGAGGCCGACGGCGACGACGGCGACGGCGGCGAGGCCGGCGGCGATGGCGGACCACTGGCTCAAGACCGGTGCGGGGGTGAGTTGGGGTGAGGGTTCGAAGTACAGGGGGCCGATGACGCGGAGGTAGTAGAAGAGCGAGACGACGGTGTTGGCCACGGCGAGCGCCGCGAGCCAGGCGTAGCCGCCGTCGATGGCGGCGGTGAAGAGGGTGAGCTTGCCGACGAAGCCGGCCAGTGGGGGGATGCCGACGAGGGAGAGCAGGGCGACGACGAGCGTGGCGGCCAGCCATGGGTGGGAGGAGGCGAGGCCCCGGTAGGCGATGAGGGCGGTGCGGCCCCGCAGCTCGGTGACGACGGCGAAGGCGGCGGTGTTGGCCACGGCGTAGCCGGCGAGGAAGAACATGAGGGCGGGGAGGGCCATGGCGCTGCGGTCGATGACCACGATGGCCATGAGGGCGTAGCCGGCTTGGGAGACCGACGACCACCCCAGGAGACGGCGCAGGTCGTCCTGCCAGATGGCGGCCAGGTTGCCGAGGGTCATGGTGGCCGCCGCGAGCACGGCGACGAGGGGGCGCCAGCCGATCACATCGTCGGGGAGGACGTGGAGGACCCGCCCGAGAGCGACGAGGGCGCCGATCTTGGGGACGACGGTGAGGAAGGCGGCCGAGGGGGCGGGGGCGCCCTGGGCCACATCGGGCACCCAGACGTGGGCGGGGACGGCGCCGATCTCGAAGGCGAGGCCGACGCCGATGCAGACGACGACGGCGGCCAGGGCGACGCGGTCGGCGTCGGAGGCGAGAACGGCCGCGATGTCGGCCAGGTTGGTGGTGCCGGTGGAGCCGTAGAGGATGACCACGCCGATGAGCAGCACGGCGTTGGTCAGGGCGCCGACGAGGAAGTACTTGATCCCGGCTTCGACGGCGGCGGGCGAGGCGCGGTGGTAGGCGGCGAGCGTGTAGCCGGTGACCGACACGAGGAGCATGCCGACGACGATCTCCATGGTGTCTGCGGCGCCGGCGAGCAGCATGGCCCCGGCGGCGGAGAACAGCACGATCGCCGGGTACTCGCCCCGGCGGGGGTCGGTGCGGAACCACTCGACGCTGAGCAGCAGGGTGAGCAGCGTGACCGCGGCGATGATGAGCTCGGCACCCTGGGTGATGCCGTCGAGGGCCCAGGCCCGGTCGAAGGAGAGCTGCTGGTCCGCGCCGACGGCGAGGCGGATGCTCAGCGCGGCCGAGGCGATCACGGCGGCGACGGCGACGACGGTGGTCGTCCACTGGTGGGCCCGGCTGGTGAAGGCCGCGGTCATCAGGGCCGCGACGGCTCCCAGGACGAGGGCGATCTCGGGGGCGAGGTGGCCGATGTCCATGTCGCCCATGTCGCCCATGCCGCCCATGCCGCCCATGCCGCCCATGCCCATTTCCGTTCCGGGGCCCATGGGTCAGGGTCCGTCGCCGAAGGCGCCGACGATGAGCTCGCTGGTGGGGCTGATGAGGTCGAGGAGCCAGGTCGGCCAGATGCCGATGACCACGATGAGCACCAGCAGGGGGGCGAGGGCCAGCAGCTCGCGGCGTCCGAGGTCGGTGAAGTCGGTCAGCCGGCGGGGCAGCTCGCCGAAGAAGAGGCGCTGGAGCATCTGGAGGAACAGCGCCGCGGTGAGCAGCAGGCCCAGCAGGGCGACCGCGGCGAGCACGGGGTAGACGGCGAAGGCGCCGATCAGGATCTGCACCTCGGCGACGAAGCCGGCCAGGCCGGGGAGGCCGAGGCTGGCGAAGGCGGCGAGGGTGGTGGCGCCGGTGAGGGCGGGAGCTCGTCCCGCCAGCCCGCCGTAGTGGTCGAGGTCGTAGTCCTCGGTGCGGGTCCAGAACGACCCGGCGAGGAGGAACAGCGCCCCGGTGATGAGGCCGTGGGCGACCATCTCGACGGTGGCGCCGGTGAGGGCCAGCTGGCGCCCGGCCTCTTCGCCGGTGCCGAGAGCGCCGGCGACGGCGATGCCGAGGACCGCGTAGCCCATGTGGTTGACCGACGTGTAGGCGATGCGCCGCTTGAGGTCGGTCTGGCCGAGGGCGACGAGGGCGCCGTAGACGATGTTGACCCCGGCGACGACGGCGAGGACGGGGGCGTACCTCGCGAAGGTGTCGCTCATCATCGACAGCGGGATGCGGATCATGCCGAAGGTGCCCATCTTCAACAGGACGCCGGCGAGGATGGCCGAGGCCGGGCCGGGGGCGTCGACGTGGGCGGGCGGCAGCCACGTGTGCACCGGCACCAGCGGGGTCTTGACGGCCAGGCCGACGAGGATCGCAAGCAGGGTGAGACCGGCGGCGGCGCCCTCACCGGCGAGCGGTTGCTGGGCGATGAGCTCCCGCATGTCGAAGGTGAGCGGGTCGGTGCCGAGGTAGAGGGCGAGGAAGCCCAGCAGCATCACCAGCGAGCCGGCCAGGGTGAAGAGGAAGAACTTGAGCGCGGCGGCCTTGGCCTCGCCGTGGCCCCAGCGGCCGATGAGGAAGTACATGCCGACCAGGCTGAGGTCGAAGAACACGTAGAACACGAGCAGGTCGATGGTGAGGAAGACGCCCAGGGAGACCGCTTCGAGGAAGAGGAACCAGGCCCGGTACTGGCGGTGGCGGCCCTGGAGCTCCACCGGGTAGGCGATGGCGACGACGAACAGCAGGGCGGAGAGGAGGGCCAGGGCCAGGGAGATGCCGTCGACGCCGAGGCGCCAACCCACGCCGAGGGTCGGGATCCAGTCGACCTCCTCGACGAGCTGGAACACCTCGGCGCTGCCGGTGTCGAAGCGGATCCAGGTGGCGACGAGCAGCACCAGCGACACCGCAGCGGCGGCGACCGACCACCAGCGGGTGGCCCGCTCGCTGGCGCCGGGGCGGACCAGCAGGACCACCGCGGCCAGGACGGGGACGACGATGGTCGCGGTCAGCACCGGGTCACCAGCACGGGATCATCAACAACAACATCACGGTCATCTCCAGAGGACGGTGGCGGTCACGAGGACGAGGAGGCCGACGGCGATGCCGGCGTAGTACTGGTGGGGCTGGCCGGTCTGCAGGCGGCGGCTGCTCCGCCCGGCGAGGCCGGTCAGCCGGGCCACGCCGCCGACGGCGCCGTCGATGCCCAGCTCGGCCACCCGGTCCAGCGCCCCGGCCGACCACGCCGCGAACCGGGCCGTCCCCCGCACCCCGGCGTCGACCACCCGGTCGTCGCCCCGGGCCAGCAGCCGGGAGGTGGCGGTGCCCAGGCGGGCGATGCCCCGCGCTCCGGCGTCGACGACGCGGTCGTCGCCCCGGGCCAGCAGCCGGGAGGTGGCGGCGCCCAGCCCGGCGACGCCCCGGACCCCG
>NZ_DATLXO010000048.1:0-5361 GCF_035575815.1 Iamia sp. | reverse complement strand
CGCAGTCGACCAGGCGGCAGGGTAGTGATATCACTACCCTGCCGCCTGGTCGACTGCGGGTCGCGGGTCATGCGGTTACTCCGTCGTCCCCATCCGAGTGAGGAAGGACATGAGAGGTCGTCGGGGCGCGGCGTGTGTGGGCGCTGGTCGTCCGGGGATGAGCTTGGGCACGACGGCCGTGTGGGTCTCGTCGGTCCACTCGCTGTAGCGAGTGAGGTTGTCCCACGTGGCGTAGAGGTCGGGAGCTGTGGCTTCGAGGCACCATTCGCAGATGAAGGAGTCACCGTCGTCGGGTTCGACGACGGCGACGAAGGCGTGCTTCTCGGTGCTGTTGCCGCAGACGGCGCAGGGCCAACGGGTGATGACGTTGCAGTACTTGATGGTGATGGTGGTGGGCATGGTGGTGGTCTCCTAGTTGTTGTTGCTGGGGGTGGTCATGGGGGTGTCCCCGATGATTGGGGGGTAGCACGGCCAGGTGCCGGCGAGTCGCTTGGTGGCCGGTCGTCGGTCGGGTGTCGCTTGGGCTGGTGGGCGGGGTGCGGTGGCGAGGCGGGCCAGGTCGGCGGGCCGGGGTTGGTGCCGACCGGTACACCCGGGGGTCATCCGGCAGGCCGGCCATGAGCCCCGCTTGACCGCCGTCATCGACACCTGGTTGCACGTGGTGCAGGGCGCGAGGGCGTGGCCGGTGCGCCGGCCGCCCAGGTGAGCGATGAGCAAAGCCCGGTGCCGTGCGATGGCGGGGCCGAGCTCGGCCCGGGTGCCGGGGGGGCCGGTGAGGCGCAACCGACCGGCGATCAGGTCGAGGTCGACGGGCCCGTCGTCGAGGGCGTCGAGGAGGTCGGCGAGGCCCATTAGAACCAGTCCTCGCCCGGGTCGTCGGCCTCGTCGGGACCGGGGTCGGGCGCTGCGCGTTTTGCGCGTTCTGCCCCTACTTCCCCCCGTGAAGAATCTTCCCTCTCCTCTTCCCCCTCGTTTTCCTCACGTGGCGAAGTAGTGAGGAAACGCGCAAAACGCGCAGCCGGGTCGGGGTCGGACCAGGCCGCCGAGTCGAGCAGCCGCCAGTCCTTCCAGCCGAGCGAGCCGCTCTCACCGTTCCGCTCCCGGGGTCCGAGCGTGTTCTCAGCACGGGCCAGGAACTTGTTCCGACCGAGGCGGCCCCGACCGTTCTGTGCGGTCCACTCGGTGTAGCCGTCGAACATCGCCTTGCCGGGCACGAACCCACCGGGGTCAGCGGTAAGGCATTGCGCTGCGAACTGCGCGGCGACATCGGATGCCTGGGCGAACTCGTCGGCGACGAGCTGGTCACCGATGCCGTACCCGCCCCGCTCGAGCCACCGCTGCGCGCCCTCGACGAGACGCACGAGGATGCCGGGCAACTCGGCCATGAGCTCGCCCTCGAGGGTCGGGTCCTCGGCGCCTTCGACTGAGGTTGGGAACAGGAACGGGCGCACCCGGGCCAGGTACGCCCGGCTGGTCTCACCCACTGTGGGTGGAGTGTTCGCCGAGAAAGCGAACAACGCACGATTGTGGAACGTGAACGGGTCTCTGAACTTGCGCTCGCCGGCGATCAGGTCATCGCCCGTCAGTGCCTTGAACAGGGCCAGGTCGTCGACGTGGTGATCGGAAAGATCGCCGGCCGAGTTGAGGAGTTTGCCGTAGAGCCCGGCCGCGGCGAAGCGGTTGGTCGCCAACTGGTGCAACGTCACGGAGCACACAGATGCACCGGCGAGCGCTTCGAGGACCCGGAGCAAGGTGCTCTTCCCGGACCGGGCGGGGCCGAAGATGAAGAGCACTTTCCGCTGGCCGATCCAGGGGCACAGCATGAGCCCGGCGGCCTCGATGAGGTCCTCGGCTTGGGTGCCGCACCGGCCGGTCAACCAGTCGTCGAAGGCCGGTGCCGTGGCCTTCGGGTCCCAGCCGACAGGGACCTGCACTCGTGACAGCAGGGCCGGGTCGTGGGGTCGCAGCTCGCCGGTGCGGATCGACAACATGCCGTTGGCCGTGTTGACGATCCCGTCGGGTTCGGTGTCGCCGAGGACCAGGCTGTCCCGGTGGAGCCCGGCCACGATGACGTCGTGCGCGTTGCGGCGGTGGGTGTCGCGGTATCGCTGGCCGAGCAGTTCGGCGACCGCTCCCGGCACCGGGTCGTCGTCGTGGTACACCCCGGCCTTGTAGGCCCAGATGCCCCCGTCGGGGCCGACGGCGTGGTGCCCGCCGGCTCTAACCGCGTTGGCGAGGTCGAGGGCTCGGAGGCCGTTGGTGTCGAAGAACCTTCCCGGGTCATCAGGCGCCGTCGATCTGGTGGCCTTGGGTCGTTTCGGGAGCGGCCCGGCCCGGTCGATGAGCCGGGCCAGGACCGCACCCGGGTTCTCGCGGCCGCCGAGGAAGTCGTCGAGGCCCACCGATCCCGAGGCGGGCAGGGTCAGGTACCGCACCGTCTCGGCGCCGAGCAGCTCGAGGTGCTCCCCGAGCCGGTGCGCGGCATCGTGGACCTTGGCGTTCGAGCTGACGTCGGCGTCGAAGGCGACGATCACGGGCCGCCCGTCGATGCCGAGACGGTCGAGCTCGGCCGTGGGCGCACCGTCGCGGGACCACCCCCAGCACCCGGCTACACCCACCACGAGCACGTCGTCAGGGGCATGCGCCACCGCCGCAAGCGTCTGCTTCGTCCCCTCCACGATCAGCACGAGGCGGTGGTGGCCGAGGCGGTCCCGCATCGCCGGCACCACGTTCAGCGGCGCCGCCGTATCCGCTGGGAACAGGTACTTCCGAGCTCGACCCTCACCGTCGACAAGAGGGTTGTCGGGTCGGTACTGCGGTACAGAGTCACCGTCGATCGGGTGGTGGCGGAACAGGATCCCGGGCACCGACCGGGCCCACCGCAACGCAACGGGCAGGCCGTCGAGGATGGAGACGGAGTAGGTGCCGGCGTCGATGGCGACATCGGCCGGAATGGCACCGGCGGCGAGCAGCTCGACGTGGTGAGGAAGGAGGACGCCTTGGTCCTCGAGGGCGGCCTGGGCGCTCATGGCGTGACCTCCCGTCGGGCGTCGACGAGGGCCTGCATCGCACGCCCATCGCCACCGACGTCGGGGTGCCACACCTTCGACAACGCTCGGTACGTGGGGGCCTGGAGGGTGTCGGGGATGGCGGCGAACACCTCGACGAGCAGCGGCGCCAACGCCGGGACGCCGGTCCCGTTGATGCGGTCGGCGAGCGCCTGGGCCTCGGCCCGGAGCGCCGACGGGACGGTCCACGCCTTGAGGCTCGGGTCCCAGCGGGCGCCCGGCAGGGCCTTGCACGCGTCCTTGTTGTTGAAGGACGTCCAGATGCCGGTCCGGCCGTCGCCGAGGTCTCGGACGACAGCGGAGTGAGGTGTAGAGTCAGCCACGTCGCCCACCTCCACACCCGGAGAAAACGACACGGTGGGGGCGCCGGTCCAGCGCCTCGCAGTTGTGGTCCCAGCCCTCGGCCCCGGTCGGGGGCTGGGTCGCGTTCGGGGTGCTCATGCGGCACCCCCGAGGTCGGGGCGGTCGTCCTGGGCCAGCTCACGCTTGAGCCGACGGGACTTCGCCGAGCGTCGGGCCAGGTCGGCCATATGCGCCTTCCGGGCGCGGTCGGCCCTCCGGGTCCTCTCGGCTGGGTCGAGGAGCCCATCGGGGTCGACCTCGTGCTCATAGCGGTCGAGCTGGCGGCGGCGGGCGGCCTCGGAGGCCTCCGCCGAGTCAGTGTGCGACCAGCGGGTCAGCGCAGCGTGACGGGCACGCAGGGAGCGCTCCGTCGGGGACAGGTTCGACACGGTCCACCCTCCTAAGGGTGTTGTGTCGGAGCCCCGTCGAGCGCCGCCCAGGCCGTCGCCTCCTTCGGAGGTCACGTCTTCAGCGAGCGTTGGCCCGGACTCTGAAGATGGCCGTTCTTGGCTTCGAAGCGAATGCTACCGCAATCAGCGAGGCGCCGCTGCGCCGGTCTGCGGGTCGATCATTAGCCGCCCCTGGGGGGCTCGGCGTTGCGCAGCTACCACCGAAGCCAGATCGGCAACGTGCCGCCCGCAGCCACACGATGTCACGAGGGGCGGACGAGGACCGGTGTAGCCCCTTGGGCCGGTCAGCGGAATGACGCGCGACTCAGTGCTACGGCGGGCGAGGATCGTGAACTTTGACCGGGCGCGTTCCGGCGAGTAGGTCGGAATGTTTGCCAGCCAGACCGGTCCGTGCGGGCTAGAGCAGATGAAGGCGAGGGTCTCACCGCAGCGCCGGCAACTGACCGGCGCCGGCGCCTTGATGGTGTCCTGATCGACCATCTCGGCCACGGCGTCAACCAGTACACCGGTTGGGTCGACGCGGTGCAGGGTTGGGTAGCGAGAGCAACGCTGCGCGTGCTCGGGCCCGACCGAGCGCAGCCACTCGCCCAGCCGGGTCCAGCTCCTCGGTGGGTCCGCCTCGAGTGCGTCCCACGGTTCCTCTGTCTTGTCGCCCACTACAGGTCCCCCTCGACGTCGATTCGGCGGTAGGCGGACCGGGCCCGTTCGGAGCGGGCCGATGCCCCGTAGCGGGCCACCATCTGTGCCGAGCGCCATCCCGCGAGCTCTTGCAGATCACCCTCGGTGCCGCCCGCGGCGAGCCACCGGTGCGCCAAGGTGTGCCGGAAGCGGTGGGGGTGGAGGTCGGGGACCCCGGCGGCTCGGGCCCGGCGGCGCAGCACCTGAGCAATCCCGGAGTCTGTGAGGTGCCCTCGGGGTGAAAGCCACCACCATCCCGAGCCCTCCCGGGGGTGCCGGCGCCGTTCCCGGTCGTAGCGGTCGAGGGCCAGGGCGGCGCGGTCACCGAAGGGCACCCACCGCGACCGCTGCCCCTTGCCGACCACCAGAACCGCGTTGCCGTCCAGGTTCACGTCGCCAACCCGAAGCCCGGACATCTCCCCGAGGCGCACCCCGGTGGCGATGAACAGGCGGATGAGGGCCAGGTCCCGGCGGTTCTCGAACCCCGGCCCCTCGCACACCTTCAACAGCCGCCTCAGGTCGTCGGTGGGAATGACCGGGACGGTGGACTCGGGGATCGTCGGCGGCGACATGTTCACCATGGGCGAGACGTCGACCTCGCCCTCCTCGACGACGAACCGCCAGAACTGCGCCAGGCACCGGTACCTCGTCGCCGCGGTCGACGGGGACCAAAGCCCGAGCTGGTCGATGATGAAGTCCTCGACGTTCCCCCGGGTCACCTCGGCGGCCACCAGGGCCCGGTCCCCCTCGGCCTGGTGGGCGATGAACAGCGCCGCCGCGTCGGTGTAGGCGGTGATGGTCTTCGGTGAGCGCTTCCGGGCCCGCAGCGACCGCTCGAACGAGCGCACCAGGGGGGTCAGGTC
>NZ_DATLXO010000047.1:0-23412 GCF_035575815.1 Iamia sp. | reverse complement strand
GCGGCTTGATCGACACCGCCGTCGACGTCGAGCGGGCCGCCGGTCGCACCGTCGTGCTCTCGACCCACGACCTCGCCGATGCCCGGCGGGCCGACGTGGTGCTGCTGCTCGCGACCCGGGTCGTTGCCGTCGGCCGCCCGGAAGAGGTGCTGACCGACGAACCCCTGCGCGAGGCCTACGGCGGGCGGCTCGTGCCACTGGGCGACGGCCTCGTCCTGATCGACGACCCGCACCACGACCACGGCCCCGGCCACCACGACCAGGCCCACGACCACCACGCCGGGCCCGTCGGCCCGAGGTGACGAGGAGACCCCGGAGGTGGCGAGCAACCAAGGTGCCGGAGATCCCCGCCAACGCGCGCGAGCCCATCCGGCGTCTCTGGACGATTCGCCGCGACGCCGCCGTCGACCGCGCCCTCGAGCGGCGCAATGCCGTTACCCTCACGGCGCAAACCGCGCGACCCTCGACGCTCAACGTCTCCTCTCGGTCGACCGACAGGGATCGGACGCTGGCTCGGCGAACCACGGGTCGTCCCGCACCATGCGCGTCCGCCGCCACCTCGCGTGGCAGCCTGGTTGGAAGGTCAGGCGTCATGTTTGTTACGGTCCCGTGACCGTTCGTCCGAATCGTCTCCTCCAGCCACCGCCCTGACAATCGGAGTCTCCTCCTCGTGCGCCTGCGCCGCCTCACGCTCACGCTGTCGATCCTGACCGCCTTCCTGGTGGTCCTCGTGGGTCCCAACGCCGCCAACGCCGCCACTGAGGCGGAGGAGGAGCGCGAGCGCGTCCGGCGCGAGAAGAGCGATGCCGCGGTCAACGTCGACGCCCTCGAAGGTGACGCGGCCGATGTCGAGGCGGCGCTGCGAGACCTGAACGAGCAGGTCCGGGGCGAAGAGGCCGCCCTCGCCTCCGCCGAGCGTGAGGTCACCGACGCCGAGGAGGCCCAGCGCCGGGCCGAGGCCGGCATCGAGACCGCCCAGGGCCGCCTACGGGTGCTCGAGGACCAGCTGCGCGACCAGATGGTCGAGACCTACACCAACCCCGACGGCACCTCGCTCACCGGTGTCCTCGACGCCGCCTCGGCCACCGACATGGTGAAGCGCCGGGCGATCCTCCAGGGCCAGAACGCTGAGGACGACGACCTCACCGACCAGGTGCGAGCGGCCGAGGCCGAGCTGCGGGCCCAGCGCCGGGCGGCCGCGGCCGCCGGCGAACGGGCCGAGCGCAAGCGCGTCGAGGTCTCGACCCGCCTCGACAACGTCGAGGAAGCCCGCGACGACCAAGAGAGCTTCGCCGACGACGTCCAGAAGCGCATCGACAACGAGGTGGCCCGGGCCATCGACCTCGGTCAGCGCGACCGCGAGCTGTCGGTCCAGATCGTCGAGGAGCAGGCCAAGCTCCAGGCCCAGCTCGCCCTCATCGAGTACCGCAAGCAGCAGCAAGAGGAAGCAGCGGAGCGCAGAGCGACCGAAGCCGCCGCCGCTGCGGAGGCAGCCGAGGCAGCCGACGCAGCCGAAGCCGCCGCCGCTGCGGAGGCAGCCGAAGCCGCCGCCGACGCGGAGGCAGCCGACGCCGCCGACGCGGCCGAGGCCGAGACCGAAGCCGACGCAGCCGAGGCCGAGACCGAGACCGAAGCCGACGCAGCCGAGGCCGAGACCGAAGCCGCCCGGCGGCCCCCTCCCCCTCGGCCTCCTCCGCCGCCGCCGCCCCCTCCTCCTCCCCCTCCTCCTCCCCCACCCCCGCCGCCTCCCCCACCCCCGCCACCCGAGCCCAGCGGTCCGACCTACACCGACGGCGGCCGCGAGGCGGCTCCGGTCGCCCCCGCGGGCGGGGTGGTCCGCAGCGGCGGGGGCAGCGGCGGCATCAGCCTCTGCAGCGCCGCGGGCATCACGGTGAACTGCCAGATCGCCCAGCAGGTCTCCTCCATGGTTAACGCCGCGGCGAGCGACGGCGTGTCGCTCTCCGGCGGCGGCTACCGAGATCCCTCCCGCCAGATCGGGCTCCGCGAGCAGAACTGCGGCTCGAGCTACTACGCCATCTACGAGATGTCCTCCTCGCAGTGCAGTCCTCCGACCGCCCGCCCCGGCTCGTCGAACCACGAGGTCGGCCTGGCCGTCGATTTTGACAACTGCAGCTCGCGGGGCAGCGCCTGCTACCAGTGGCTGGACAGCAACGCGTCGCGCTTCGGCATGTACAACCTGCCTTCGGAACCGTGGCACTGGAGCATCAACGGCAACTGACTTGCGTTGACCCCACGGCCCGCCCGGTACCTCGAACCGCCTACCGAACTCGACGCTCGCGGCATCTTCGTGTTCGCCGGTCGGGCCGTCTCGGTGGCGGCCACCACCTGACCTCGTCGGACAGGCTGAGGAACGGATTTTCGGTTGGTGGAGCCTCCAAGTCAGCCGACTAGTGTCGCCCGTCTGCGCCTCTAGCTCAACGGCAGAGCAACGGACTCTTAATCCGCAGGTTCTGGGTTCGAATCCCAGGGGGCGCACTACCCGGAAACCCTCCTCCCGCAAGGGCTTCCGATCCTGAAGGACCGCAAGGCGGAGGTTACCCGGGCCCCGATACGCGCCATGTAGGCGCGAGTAACCCTTCGGGTAACCCACCGGGTAACCCCGATCGGGTATCCTTCTTGGCGCGGTCGACGGCGCCGCATCGCTCTTGTCGTCCATCAGTCCCGCTTCTCACGGCCAGCTGGTCCAGAGGCGGATGGACGATGGAGGCAGAGGCTCATGCGAGACCTCGGGGAGAGGTTCGAGCGCAACGTCGACCGCAGCGGCGAACACCACATCTGGACGGGGGCGACGGATCCTGATCGCGGCACCGGGCGGATCAAGGTGGCGGGTCGAAGCACAGCTGCCCACCGGGTGGCCTGGGAGGTCCAGCATGGCCCCATCCCCGCCGGTGCGCGGGTGTCCCCGTGTCCTGCCGACCCGGCGTGCGTCCGTGTCGATCACCTCCGCTGCGACGGAGTGCCGCGAGCAAGTCGCAAGCGGTCACCCAAGGGCACTGGCTCGATGCGGGAGGTCAAGCCGGGGATCTGGAAGCTCACGGCCACAGCCGCGACGAACGGCGATCGCAAGACCCGTCGTGTCCACAAGACGGTTCGGGCCCGCACGCGACGCGAGGCTGCCGAGGCGCTCGCGGCCTTCGTAAGCGATCTGCGCTCGGCGGCGCCCGTGGCCGAGCCGAAGGTCTACGCCATGACCGTCGATGAGGCGATCGAGACGTTCCTCGTCGAGCACCTCCTCACCGAGAAGGGCCGCGAGGAACGCACCGTCGATGACTACCGGAGGCTCCACGCCAAATGGTTCGCCGCCGAGATCGGCCACCGACTCGTCCGCGATGTCGACGAGGCCATGCTTGACGATGCCTTCGGCAAGATGCGCACAGCCGAACTGTTGATGGCGAACGCCGGTCCGGGACCGGCGATGGCGACGAGCGCTGCGGCGACCGGGGCGAGCGCGATCTGGGAGATCACCGCCGCCGACCAGATCGCCGAGTTGGCGCCGACCACCTCGTCGTCGGGCACGAGTGTGGGCAGGACGCTGGCGGCGGCGGGGTTGAAGAAGACGCTGAAGGCCGACAGCGCGAACGCGGCGAGGTAGACGACCGCGAGCTGGTCGTGCGACGCGACCAGCAGGATCGCGACCGCCGCTCGGCCGAGGTCAGCGGCGACCATGACCCGCCGTCTCGAGTAACGGTCGACGACGGCGCCGGCGACGAAGCCGAGGAGCATCACCGGGGCGATCTCGAAGGCGACGGTGCCGGCCACCTTCATTCCGGAACCGGTGAGCCGGTAGACGAGGATCACCAGCGCGACAGAGTTGAACGTGTCCCCCCACCGCGAGATCGTCTGCGCCGCCAACAGCGGGCGGAACCCGGGACGGGCCAGCGCTCGGCGCAGGCCCGACGGCTGGGTGACGGTCAACGACCGTAGGCGGGAACGAGCGGGACGCCGACCTGCCGTATGGGACGCAATGTCACGCTCGCTTTCACCGAGGAGGCGTTCGCCGTGTCGCCGGTTGCAACCAACCAGAACGACGGTAGAACCTTGTCCTTGGGGCAAGGTCAAGGGAGGTTCCGTGGACGAGAGACGGATGACGATCGGTGAGGCCGCCGACCGAGCAGGCGTGACCGCCAAGGCGATTCCCTGTCTGTCAGGGTGGGGTGAGACACCTGGTGTAGCGGATCTTCTGTCCCCCACAGGGTGAGAACGGACCTTCCTTGATGACCTTGACGACTGCAGATCTGGTCGACCGCGCCCACACTGGCGGGGTGGATGAGATCGACGGACCGACCCGACCGAAGCGCCGGACCTTCACCGCCGCGGAGAAGCTTGCCCATCTCGAAGCGTGCGAGGCGTTGCCCAAGGGCAGCGAGGAGCGCGGGGCGTACCTGCGCCGTGAGGGCCTGTACTCCTCGCATCTCTCGGAGTGGCGCAAGCAACGCGACCGGGGCGTGCTGGAGGGCTTGGCCCCGAAGGCCCGTCGGGCGAAGCGCACCGCGGAGCAAGTCGAGCTCGACGGTGCCCGCCGGCGGATCGCTCGCCTCGAAGGAGAGCTCGAACGCACCCGGCTGGCGTTGGAGATCACGGGAAAAGCACACGCGCTCTTGGAGATGCTCTCGGAGAGCGCGGACACCGACCCGAGGTCGAAGCGGTGATCGACGACCACTTCGACGATCTGGCCAAGGCCACGTGCACCCGCCGGGCCGCTGCACTGCTCGGCCGCTCACGTGCCAGCCACTACCGGCGCCTCCAGCCCCCGAGGCTCGGACCGCCGCCCCCGCGCCCGGCACCGATCAACGCCCTGACCGAAGCCGAACGCCAGCACATCTTGGGCGTGTTGCGCTCGCCGCAGTACTGCGACTTGGCCCCTGCCCAGGTGTGGGCCCGGCTCCTCGATGACGGCATCTACCTGTGCTCGATCGCCACCATGTACCGCCTCCTCGCCGCCGCCGGCGAGAACCGGGAACGGCGCCGCCAACGCACCCATCCGGCCAAGAAGCGACCCGAGCTGATGGCGACGGCCCCGAACCAGGTGTGGTCCTGGGACATCACCAAGCTCCGCGGCCCGACCCGCGGCGTCTACTACGAGCTGTTCGTGATCATCGACATCTACTCCCGCTACGTCATTGCCTGGACCGTCGCCCCCGCCGAGACCGGCGAGCTGGCCAAGGACTTCATCGACGACGCGATCGCCTCCCAGGGCATCGCACGCGACCAGCTCACCTTGCACGCCGATCGAGGCACGTCGATGACCTCCAAGCCCGTCGCCCAGCTCCTCGTCGACCTCGGCGTCGCCCGCAGCCACTCCCGACCTCACGTCTCGAACGACAACCCCTACAGCGAAGCCGGGTTCAAGACCCTCAAGTACTGCCCCGCCTTCCCCGGGGCCTTCGGCTCGATCCAAGACGCCCGGGCCTTCTGCGAGACGTTCTTCGCCTACTACAACCACGGACACCGCCACTCCGGCATCGGGCTCCACACCCCCGCCTCGGTCCACTACGGCACCGCCCCCCAGATCCGAGCCGAACGAGCCGCCACCCTCGACGCCGCCTACGCCGCCAACCCCGACCGCTTCCGCCGCCGCCCACCCACCCCACCCAAGCTCCCCACAGCTGCCTGGATCAACGACCCCTCCCGAGAAGCGCTCATACAGAGCAACTAGCCCGCTCGTGTCTCAAACCCCTTGACAGGTTCCGATTCGCCTCTACGAAGCAAGGGGCTCATCGAGCCGGTCTCACGAACAGCGGCCGGCTATCGCACCTACAACCCTGACGATGTCGCCGTGCTGCGGTTCATTCGCCAGGCCAAGGCCGTCGGCCTCAAGCTGGACGAGGTCGGACGGATCATCGACCTGCAGCGCAGCGGCCAGCAGCCCTGCTCGACGGTAATCGACCTGCTCGACCTGCGGTTGGCCGACATCGACGCCAAGCTCACCGACCTACGACGGCTGCGGCGTACGCTGAGCGACGCGCGCAGCCGCGCCGACGCCGCCGCTCGGTCCGGCGCCGACGCCGTCATCGGCCAAGTCATCGAATCCACAGCATCGGCGTAGGCGACGCGACCCGGCCGACCGCAGCGGGACCCTCCCCGAACGCGGAGAGCCCATCGCCTCGGGAGCGGCGCCCGTGGACTCGTCTGACCGCCCGTGGACCCCCACCCCGGGTGGGGTAGGCTAACGGTGTGAAGGATCACCACCAGCGCAACGTGCTCAACCGCCTCAAGACCGCCCGCGGGCACATGGATGCCGTGATCCGAATGGTGGAGGATGACGCCTGCTGCCCGGACGTGATGAAGCAGCTCGCCGCGGTGCAGGGCTCGGTGGAACGGGCGAGTCGCATCGTCCTGCAGAACCACCTCGAGACGTGCGTCGCCGCGGCGATGGTGGCGGGACGCACCGATGAGATCGTCGCCGAGCTGATGGACGCGCTCCGCTTCGACCGCACGGTCACCGCGCCCGGGCCCGAGCTCGCCGTCGAGGCCACCTGATGGCGGCGACCGTCCACCCCGACGAGAGTCGCCTCGCCGAGGCCGAGTTCGTCCTGTCGGGCATGACCTGCGGCTCGTGCGCGACTCGGGTCCAGCGGACCCTGAACCGTCAGGACGGTGTCGCCGACGCGACGGTGAACCTCGCGACCGAGAAGGCGCTGGTCCGATTCGATCCCGACACCGTCGGTCCCGAGGGCCTCATCCATGCGATCGGCAAGATCGGCTACGGGCTGGCGCCGGTCACCGCGGACGGCGACATCGACGCCGCCGAGGGCGACGCCGCGCTCCAGCGCATGTGGTTGCGCCGGGTGCTCGTCGCGTGGCCGCTCGGCATTGCCGTGCTGGTGCTCTCGCTCTGGTTCATGGACGACCCGTGGGCGCGATGGGGCGCCCTCGCCCTCACCGTGCCCGTGCAGTTCTGGGCCGGCTGGCCGTTTCTCCACCAGGCGTGGATGCGGGCCAAGGTCGGCCAAGCCAACATGGACACGCTCATCTCGATGGGCACCCTGGCGGCGTTCACGTTCTCGACCTACCAGGTCGTGTTCGGCCCGGTGCCCGCCGAGCACTACTTCGACACAGCCGCGCTGATCATCGCCTTCCTGCTGCTCGGCCGGTACTTCGAGGCGCGCGCCAAGGGCCAGGCGTCGCAGGCGCTGCGCGCCCTGCTCGAGCTCGGCGCCAAGGAGGCGCGCGTCGTCGATGACGACGGTGGTGAGCGCATGGTGCCGGTCGAGGCGCTGCGTCCGGGCGACGTGCTCCGGGTGCCGCCGGGCGAGAAGATCCCGGTCGACGGCGAGGTGATCGACGGCGCGTCCGCGGTCGACGAGTCGATGCTGACGGGCGAGTCGGTCCCGGTCGACAAGCAGGTGGGCGACACGGTCGCCGGCGCGACGATCAACGCCAACGGCGTGCTCACCATCCGCGCCACCCGCGTCGGTTCCGACACCGCGCTGGCGCAGATCGTGCGCCTGGTCGAGGAAGCGCAAGGGTTTCGTGCGCCGGTGCAGCGTCTCGCCGATCGGATCTCGGCCGTGTTCGTCCCCGCCGTGCTCGTGATCGCGCTGGTGACGCTGGCGGGATGGTGGATAGTCGGCGGCGACGCCACCAAGGGCCTGGTCGCGGCGGTCGCAGTGCTCATCATCGCCTGCCCGTGCGCGCTGGGCCTCGCGACGCCGACGGCGATCATGGTCGGCACCGGCCGCGGCGCAGCCATGGGCACCCTCATCAAGGGCGGCGAGGTGCTCGAGCGGTCCAAGCGCATCGACACCGTGATCTTCGACAAGACCGGCACGCTCACCCGAGGCGAGATGGCGCTCACCGACGTCGTCACCGCCGACGGCGACGAACTCGAGGTGCTCACTCGCGCCGCGTCGGTCGAGCACGGTTCCGAGCACCCCGTCGGGCAAGCGGTCGTCGACGGCGCCCGGGCGCGAGGGTCCGAGGTGGCCGCCGGCCGTGCGTTCCTGTCGATCGTCGGGCGAGGCGTGCAGGCGACCGTCGATGGCGTGCTCGTCCACGTCGGACGGCGCACGCTGATGGGCGACAACGGTCTCATGAGCTGTACCGAGCTCGACGCCGCCGCCGATCGGCTCGAGGGCGAGGGCAAGACGGCGATCTTTGTCGGGTGGGACGGTCGCGTCCGCGGCGTGCTCGCGGTCGCCGATACCGTCCGCGACGACGCCCCCGCCGCGGTCGCCGACCTGCAGTCGATGGGGATCGACGTCGTGATGATCACCGGCGACAACCGGCGCACCGCGGCATCGATCGCCGAGCAGGTCGGCATCAGCACCGTGCTCGCCGAGGTGCTCCCGGGCGACAAGGCCGACGAGGTCCGCCGCCTCCAGGGCGACGGCCGCGTCGTGGCCATGGTCGGTGACGGCGTCAACGACGCGCCCGCGCTCGTGCAGGCCGACCTCGGCATCGCCATCGGCACCGGCACCGACGTCGCCATCGAGTCGTCCGACATCACGTTGCTCTCCGGCGACCTGCACGGCGTGGCGACCGCCATCCGGCTGTCGCGCCGCACGTTCCGCACCATCGTCCAGAACCTCGCGTGGGCGTTCGGCTACAACATCGTGCTCATCCCGGTCGCCGCGCTCGGGCTGCTCAACCCGATCCTCGCCGGCGCGGCCATGGGGTTCTCGAGCGTCTCGGTCGTCACCAACAGCCTTCGGCTCTACCGGTTCGGACGGCGTTGAGTGGATCCGGAGACACCCGAACCCGAGCTCGCCGCGTTCGAGCGCCGCATCGAACGACGCCGGCTCCGCACCGTTCGCCGCAAGCGCCGGCTGCTGGCCGCGCAGCGCGGCAAGGAGCGCAAGTACCGCGGCAAGGGCAAGAGCGACGGCAAGGCCAACATGAAGAGCGGCGGCAAGAAGAATCGATGAGCGAGCTCTCCGACATCCCGCGCGTGCTCGAGTACGTCACCGTCAAGCGCAACCTGCCGCTCACGTGGCGGTCGTACGGCCACTGGTGGGTCGAGCTCGACGGCACGGAGAGCTACGGCTGGTGGCCGGCCAAGGCGGCCGGGATCGTCCGGCTCGTGCGCGGCAGCGACGGCGTGCTCAACGGCGGCGCCTCGCGCACCGTCGACCCCAACCACGGGCTTCCCGGCGACCACGAGTTCCACCCCGTGCTGACCCGACACCGGAGCGACGACGAGGTGCGCGCGTCGATCCGATCGTTCGCGCAGTCTTTCGCCGGGGGGTGGCGCTGGTCGACCCGACCGTCGATGAACTGCCGACTGTTCCAGCTCGCGCTGTTCGATGCGATCGGCATCGTCGACGGGACCGGCAACTACCGCACCCGCGGCGGCGGCTGCCCGGCGCTCGCTGCCGGCCGCCGCATCGAGGGCCGGATCACCGGCCGGCGCCGGTGGCCACGCAACCTCCCCCAGCCCGGCGTACGGGTCGCGGATCTCGAGCTGGTCGTCCGACGGGAAGCTCCGCCCGCTTCGGTACGATCGGCGACGGCATGACCTGGACCTTGTGCTGCCGGCCGGCGCGTCGCTCGTCGAGCTCGCGCCTGACGGTGAGACGCTCTATACCGGTATCCATCGTGAGCCAAACGTGGAGGTGCACGTCAGCACCGACGGAGGTGTCACGTGGTCGCGGCCCTGATCCTCGCGTCCTTCCCGAGGCCGTCGTCCAACGCCATCCACCTCGGACCCTTCCAGGTGCGCGCGTACGGCCTCGCCATCGCGATCGGCGTCGTCGTCGCCGTGTGGTTCGCACAGCGCCGATGGGCAGCGCGAGGCGGCGACCCCGGTGACATCAGCGCACACGCGGTGTGGGCCGTGCCGGCCGGTCTGCTCGGCGCCCGCCTGTACCACGTCATCACGGACTGGCAGCGCTTCCAGGGGCGTTGGACCCACGTGCTCTTCATCTGGGAAGGCGGCCTCGGCATACCCGGGGGTCTCATCGCCGGCGTCGCCGCCGGCGCGTGGGCAGCCCGACGCCGAGGACTCACCGTCGGCCCGCTGCTCGACGTGGTGGCACCCGCCATCCCGATCGCACAGGCGATCGGCCGCCTCGGCAACTGGTTCAACCAGGAGCTCTTCGGCCGGCCAACGGACCTGCCCTGGGCGCTGCGGATCGACGCCGAACACCGGCCCGACCGCTACGCCGACATGGCCACGTTCCACCCGACCTTCCTGTACGAGGCGCTCTGGAACGTCGCCCTCGCCATGCTGCTCGTGTGGCTCGGCAACCGCGCTCGCCTGCGGACGGGCACGCTGTTCGCGCTGTACGTCGCTGGCTACGCCCTCGGGCGGCTCTGGGTCGAGTCGCTACGATCCGATCCGGCATCGCTGGTCCTCGGCGTGCGCGTGAACATCCTCGTCAGCGGTATCGCGTTCGCCATCGCCGCGGCCATCACCGTCGTCCGCGAACGATCGGCGCGGCCCGTCGTGATGACGTGACCGGTGCCCGCGCTCGCCGGTCTGCTCACCGCTGGCGCCCGGGCGGTGGCCGCGAGCACGACGGCGCCTTGTTCGCGCGCGTCCGCGGGAGCGGCCCACCGATCGTCCTGCTCCACGGGTTGACCGGCTCGAACCGGTACTGGGGCGCCGCGTACGACCGGCTCGCGACAGATCACACGCTCATCGTCCCGGACCTCCTCGGGTTCGGACGATCGCCAAAACCCGACACCGGCTACGGCCTCGACGACCACATCGATGCGATCGACGCCCTGCTGGCCGAGCTCAACCTCGGGTCGCCGATCCATCTCGGGGCGCACTCGATCGGAACCGTCATCGCGCTCCGCTACGCCCACCGTCACCCCGGCGACGTGCGCGGGGTCGTCGGCTTCGGGCCGCCACTGTTCCCCGCTGCCGCCGCAGCACGCGCCCACCTCGGCGCGATGGGCCCGATGGCGACGCTGTTCACGCTTCCGGGGCCGGTCACCGAGCGAGCGTGCCGGTGGGTGTGCGACCACCGCGCCCTGTCGGCTCGGGTCGCGCGATGGACCCATCCCTCGCTTCCGCGAGTCGTAGCCGAGGACAGCGTGCAACACACCTGGCCGTCGTACAGCCAGACGCTCACCGACGTCCTGCTCACCGAACACGGTCCCTGGCTGGACCAGGTGCGCACGCCGATCCATCTCGTCGCGGGCACACACGATCGCGTCGTCGAACTGGACCACCTCCGTACGCTCGCCCGTCGATCGAACATCGAGCTCGAGCTCTGGCCGGGCGACCACCACCTCCCGCTGCGGGAAGCCGAGCACTTCGCGGCGCTCATCGAGGACCGAATACGGCGGCCCGACGCCACAGAAGCGTGACGTAGCACCCGCCAGCGATCTGACGGGTCCTTCGGTTCACCCCTCGACGCAGTGCGTGACCGCGCGGCAGCCTGACGGCATGACCTTCGCGCAGGCCTGCCCGCGGTGCGGGGAGGAGTTCGCCGGCGACGATCGCGACTCCGTCGCGGATCAGGTCGTCGCGCACGCTACCGACGACCACGGGCATGCGCTCGATCGTGACATCGTCCTCGCTCACCTCGACGGACGACATCCTCATGACTGACTCGTGTCACTGGAGCGCGCCGCGTCGCGACCAACGCATCAGAGGCTGATGCCGTGGTCGAGCGTTCGCTTGGCGACCTTCGAACGCCGCCATGGAGACCTTCTGGGCCACCCTCAAGCGCGAGGTCCGCTACATCTGGGGCCCGTGGGAGACCATCACCCGCTCCGAGCTGCGCACGATCCTGTTCGACTACATCGAGGTCTTCTACAACCGCCAACGACACCAACGCCGCCTCGACGACCGCACCCTCGCCGAGGCCTACGCTGCCAGCCCGGCAGCCTGATCTACCGAAGCCCCGTGTCCATCAGAGCGGGGCAACTCCAGGTGAGGGCGATCGAGGCGATGTCAGGTCGAACCGTCGCGGTCAGAAGTCGACCCGATCAGTAGGTGAGGATCCGGTAGTCCTCGGCGAGGAGTGAGCGGATGCTGGGGTGGCGCTTGTACTCGTCGAGCAGCTGAACACTGGCGCCTTTGACGTCCTCGGTGACATCAAAGGCTTCGGCGCAGTAGCTGCACGCGCCTTGGACGGAGTCGCGAACAGACGCCCAGAGGCCGTGGGCGTCGTGGTCCTCGCGGTCCAGCTCGCCGGGCCAGACGGTGCCGCCGCCGTCGAAGATGAGCCGCACGTCGTCACCCGCCTCGGCCAGCTCCTTGACCGCGACCATGGCGTTGACCACGCGTCCGAGCCCTTCATGGGTCTCGTTGTCGGCAAGCACGATGACGGCGACCTTCATGGGATCCTCCACAGGGGGGCATCGACCCGACCGGTCGGGCGGGCATCAGGAGTGTCAACCCACCGAGGTCGACCGATCATTCCGCAGCGGAGTCACCGTCGAGGACGGCAGCGGCTCGGCGTGGGAGGCTCGCCCGATGGCCGCCTCCGTGCACAAGCCCGCCTTTCGCCTGCAGGAGGGGGGCGGGGCGGGGGCGTCCACCCCTCCAACCTGGTCCACGAGCGAGCCGGGCGCCGGGTCGCGAGGTGGGTGGAGGGCCGACGCCGACGGGCGCTGGTGGTCAGTGGCCGGATGGCCCGGCATCGGCGCCTGCGCAGCGAGCGGCGCCTCGATCGGCATCGGCCCCCTCCCGCCCGGTCACGGTGAGGCAGAGGCCTGTGGCTGCCAGCACCGCCGCGCTGGTGGCCCGGGATCCCAACCGGATGAGCAACCCGTCAGTACCGTAGGTCGCCAGCAGGATGCCGGCGAGGGCCACGATCGCCCAGCCGACCGCTCGTCGGGTGGCCATCGGGGCATCGCCCAGGGACCAGAGCCCCACCCCCACCGCCACGAAGACAAGGCCGAGACCGATCGAGCCGGGGAAGACGTTGCGCCCGAAGTCGCCCGGGTAGTCGTTGCGCTGCTCGAAAAGGGTGAAGGAGCCGTCACCGGTGATCCCTCCGCTCAGGTGGGCCAGCACCACGACCACGCCGTACCCGACGGTCACGCCCGCCATGACCCGCGCCGTCGTGGGTCGGAGGACCGGCGCCGAGATGAGGATCGCGAGGTGCAGGGCGATCATCAGACCTAGACCCAATACCGTTCAATTAGAGATCTGGATGGCTTGGTGGGGTGGCCGGTCGGGTTGGGGCCACTGGCGGTGGCGTGCTCGTTTGACGTGCCAGCGGGTGTACTTGCGTTTGATGACGCGGGGGGTTGGCTCGGGTCCGGCGGTGCGGGAGGAGCCGGGCGACGAGCTCGCGGATGGCGTGGTGCCAGAGCCGGTTGGTGACGTCTGTGGCCTCAGGGGGGAAAGGCGCCCTGTTGGGCGATGGAGCGGCGCGAGATGCGCAGGGCGGCTACGAAGGACACTCGGTCGGGGTTCGCGGCCGGCGTTGCGGGCGGCGTCGAACATGAGGGTGCGGATGGCGTAGTGGCAGCACAGGTGGCCCCAGATCTCCTGGAGTACCAGTTGGGGTGACTTGGAGCGCAGCACCGCTCGTGGTCCGCGCTGGTGGGTCTTGAGCTCGTCGAACGCGGTCTCGATCTCCCAGCGCTGGGCATACGCGGCAGCGAGTTCGGCGGCGGGGGCCCTGCGGTGGTCGAGGATCGTGGTGATCAGCGGGAACGGACCGGCCGGTTGGCGGCCGTCTTCGATCGTGTAGTCGATCACCCGCACCGTGATCGGGTGCTGGCGTCTGGTGTCGTGCTTCGAGTGGCACACCTCGGCCAGCCACGACCCGTCGGGCAGGTCCTTGACCGAGTCCAACTTCAGGTTTCCCTTGACCCGCCACAGCAGATCGGCCCCGGTTTCCTTGGCCTTCTGCCATGCTTCGAAGCTGTAGAAGCCGCGGTCGGCCAGGCACAACATGTTCTTGCCGAGCCGGCCGAGGAGCTCGCGTGCCAGCGCGTTCTCCGACGCCGTGTACGGGCACCCCGACGCCGAGTGCTCCGCCGTCTCACTCCCAGCCGACCGTTCGCAATCTCCGGCGCCCCTCAATGGTAATCAACATGGACGGTAATCAAGGTTGATCAGAAGCCGGTGGTTGCGCAGCATGCGCACATGACGCCTCCGTGCCTTCGTGCTCATCGGCACCTCGGCCGTCCGCGACGCCACCGTCTCAGTCTGACCGCGTCGACGGGTGGGATGCTTGCGGCACCACGTGGCAGGGTTCGGTCGTGCAGCTGACCCCGCGGTACGACACAGATCCGGTCATCGTCCTCGACGGACCGCCGGGCGCCATCGCCGAGCCCGCCATCCGCCAGCGTCGCCGCCTGCTCGACACCGTGCGTGGCTTCGACTCCGAGCAGTGGGCCAGGCCCAGCCGGTGCGAGGGCTGGTCCAATCGCGACGTGATCGCCCACCTCGACACCACCAACGGCTTCTGGTCCTTCGCCATCGACGCCGGAAGGCGAGGCGAACCCACCCGCTTCCTCGCCACCTTCGACCCGGTGACCTCCCCCGCCCACCTGGTGGCCGACGCGCAGGACCTAAGCGACGACGAAGTATTCGCCCGCTTCGAGTCCTCCACCACCGATCTCATCGACCTCCTCACCGTCCTCGACAGCGAGGCCTGGACCCTGCCCGCCGAGGCCCCACCCAGCCACCTCGCCACCACCGCGCTCGTCCACCACGCCCTCTGGGACTCCTGGGTCCGCGAGCGCGACATCCTCCTGCCCCTCGGAACCACCCCAGGCGTGGAGGCCGACGAGGTCGCCGCCTGCCTCCGTTACGCTGCCGCCCTCGGCCCCGCCTTCGCCGCCAACGACGGCGCCACCACCACCGGCACGCTCGCCGTGGTCACCACCGACCCCGAGGTGGCGTTCGAGGTCACCATCGCCCACCAGGTCCACGTCCGCTCGGTGCGCCCCCACGGGACCGGGCGCGACGGGCCAACCCCCTACCTCGTGCTGACCGGCCCGGCCGTCGACCTCCTCGAGGCCTTCAGCATCCGTGGCCCGTTCCCACCGGTGCGAGACGACCAGGCCCGGATGCTCTCGGGCCTGGCCCGCGCCTTCGACGCCTGATCGACCGGCAGCACGGCCGCTCGCGCCAAAGGTTGCGACGCCGTGGGCCGGTGCTGTTCAGAGCACGCCATCTCGGACGCGCATCAGGTCAGTGTGAGCCTCTCGCCCGATGGGACATGACTAGTTGGTCGTCCTCGATATCGCGCGTCATCCAGTCGCTCGGGACCTCCGCACCTACGGCCGCCCCAACCGCGTATCCGACCGCGTATCACCCTGTTACAGGCCGGCACAGGACCGCACCAGGTGGACGGGCGACCGAACAGAACCGCACGTCAGCGCACTGGTCGGCACAGCCTGGACCGGCGGGAGCGGTCTCTTAATCCGCAGGTTCTGGGTTCGAATCCCAGGGGGCGCACTCACTCGACTGGACCTCCGGCCTCGACGAGCAGCTCCGTTCCCTTCCCCTTGCTCCCGGCACGAAAAGGCTCGCAGCGCCCCACCCGACGGCCCCGATCCGGGCCTCGTTGGTGAGCCCGCTCCAGGCACCCGGGGATTGCGCTGATCGTCCTCGACGTGTAGGCGAAGCCGTGGACGTCGTCGCCCCACCAGCCATGGGTGGGCCGGTCGCACCACGACGATCCGACGATCCTTGACTGCACCCGGGTTGCGCCGTGACGGTGGCAAACACGCGTGGCGCGCCGGGCAAACGAAGGGAGAAGACCTACAAGTTCCCGTCAAGCGCGGTAGAAGCAGCCGATCGCCGCAACGAGCTCTGCCCGGAAGTGGAGCCCGCGACCCGTGGGCCCGAGCCCAGCCCCCCGAGTCGCGTAGCGCTCCCCGCTACCAAGGTCCGGTACGTTGTGGCGATGGGACAGATCACCAGTGAACAGTTCGTCGAGAACCTCAACGAGGACCTTCGTCTGGAGTTCCAGTCGATCGTGCAGTACGTGCAGCACGTGGCGGTGATCACCGGGCCGGAGTACACCAGCACCGTCGACGAGCTGAAGGTGCACCTCACCGAGGAGCTCGCCCATGCGTCCGTGCTCGCCGAGCAGGTGGCGTTCCTCGGGGGCAGCCCGGCGACGACGGTGCCGGAGGTAGCGGCGGTCGCCGATTCCGGCGCGGCACTGCAGGCGGACCTGCGCTTGGAGACCGAACAGCTGGAGCGGTATCGCTGCCGGGTGGCGGAGGCCACGGATCTCGGCCTGCCCGATGTGGCCGAAGCGCTGCGCCCCTTGCTGACCGAGACCCAAGAGCACGTGCGAGATCTGCAGAGCGCCCTCGGCCAGTAGTCGCGCGTGCTGTGGGGCACGGCCTGGACCGTTGCCCTGTTCGCCTTCGCCCTCTGATGGGGCACCCGGGTGTTCCGGAGCGGAACGCCCGATCACCGTCATCGCGCCGGGAGGTCGCGTTCGGTCATCGAGTCGACGTGAGCCGGTGCCGCGAGCACCGTGCGGTAGCAGTCGACCACGCTCGCCACCATGGCCTCCGGGCTGAAGCGGTCACGGAGGCGCATCCGGGCCCGGGCTGAGATCCGCACCGCCCGCTCCGGGTCGGCCAGGAGCCCAGCGATCGCCCCGGCCAGGCCGACCGGGTCCCCCGGGTCCACCAGCAGCGCCTCCTCGCCATGGCGCACCTGCTCGGGGATGCCGCCGACCCGGGTGGCGACCACGGGTGTCCCGGCGGCCATCGCCTCCAGCACCGTGAGCGGCGTCCCTTCGGTCCGGGACGGGACGGCGAGCACATCGAAGGCACCGATGAGAGCGGCGGCGTCGGACCGGAAGCCCAGCAGCACGAACCGGGCAGAGAGCCCGAGCCGGGCGACCTTCGCTTCCAGGGCGCTCCGCAGCGGCCCGTCACCGACCACCACGAACCGGGCGTCGGGGACCTGTCGGGCCAGGATGGCGGCGGCATCGACGAAGGTGGCGACGTCCTTCTCTGGTTGGAGGCGGGCCACCACACCGATCACGGGACCGCTCGCCTCGCGCCACGCCCGCACCGGGGCCAGGGCGGCCTCGGGCAGGGCGTTGTGGATCACGCGGACCTTGGCCGGGTCCAGGTGGTCGACCGCGATGAGGCGGTGCCTGATCTGTTCGGAGACGGCGATGACCAGCGCGGCGTGGTCGAACGCTGCTCGTGCCGCGGTCCGTGCCGGGCCGTGACGCCACCGCGCTTCGCTGTGCTCGGTCACCACCAGCGGTGTTCCCACCCTGGTCGCCGCGATGCTCGCGGCGTGGGTGCTGGCGTGCATGTGGGAGTGGACGACGTCGAACGGCCGCTCGGAGAGGAGCCGTTCCAGGTCTCGGGCGAAGGCCCGGCTCTGGCGGCGCTTGACCGCACTCGGACCGAAGACGTGGACGAGCGCGCCGGTGCTCCGGGCGTCACCGAGCAGGGAGCCGCCGGACGAGCCGGCGACCTCCACCGTGTGCCCGGCTCCGATCAGCAGCCTCGCGAGGTGGAGCAGCGCACGTTCGGCGCCGCCGATGTCGAACGAGTCGGTGACGAACAGGATCCGCTGCGCCCCCGGTGCCCCGCTCGGGCCCCCGGAGTCCGGGAGCGCTAGGTGGTCCATGGGTAGGTCTCCTGTTCGCCGCCGGCCGCCGCCTCCTCGTGGTGCAGCGGATGGAGGGCATCGGTGCGGTCGAAGGAGCAGAAGGCGTCGTAGCGCCGGCCCATGACGGTGGTGACCCAGTTGCCTCGCGCGTCGCCCTCGGGGCGGTAGACGACGCCGATGGCGCGATGACCTCGGGCCGCGGCGAGCCACGGCGTGTCGCGGCGGTCGGGGAACACCATCAGTGAATCGCTCCCCAACGCTTGGTGGAGAAGGTCCTCATGGGTTCCCGGCGGCGGCGAACCGACGGGCAGGCGCTGCATGGGGGCGCCCCACGAGCTTCCGGCGATCACCTCGCCGTGGTGACCGCCGAAGCCGACCAGCACGACACCCTCGGCGTCGTGGCGCTCACGGACGAGCTGGCCGACGTTGACCATGCCGGCGGTGGCCATGTCGGTGGCGCGGGCGTCGCCGACGTGGGTGTTGTGCTCCCACACCACGACCTTGGCGTCCGGGTCGTGGTGGGCGACGAGGCGGTCGAGGGTGTCGGCCATGTGGCAGTCGCGCACGTTCCAGGAGTCGCCGTCGGCCTGCACCATGGCCCGGTAGTAGCGCTCGGCCCCGGCGAGGACCTCGGCGTTCTGGAGGGCGTCGAGCTCCGCCTCGGGGTCGTCGTCAGCCAAGAGGGCGGGAGCCCGGTGCAGGTCGACCAGCAGCTCTACGACCTCCGACTCGCACGAGGCGGGCACCATCCGCGTCGCCCACGCGTAGCGTTGCGGGTCCTCGCGGTAGGGCTCGAAGCACTGCCAGGCCGAGTGGAGCGCGTCGAGCGCCTCGGGACGGTGTTCGACCACGTAGCCGAACAGCACCTGCAGCGACTCCCAGAGCGAGTAGACGTCGAGCCCGTAGAAGCCGACGTCCGCTCCGGTACGGACGTTGTGGTCGCGCAGCCAGTCGACGAAGCCGGCGACCTCTTCGTTGGCCCACATCCACGTCGGCCACCGCTCGAAGCGGCCCAGCACCTCGCGCGCGCTTCGGTCCTGCTCGACGCGCCCCTTCGCCCACCGGTTGATCGCGAAGCAGTCGGGCCAGTCGCCCTCGACGGCCACGAAGGAGAAGCCGCGCTCGGTGATGAGCCGGCGGGTGATCTCGGCCCGCCAGCGGTAGTAGTCCGACGTCCCGTGCGAGGCTTCGCCGAGCAGGACGTACCGGGCGTCGCCGATCCGCTCCAGCAGCGGGTCGAGGTCCATGGGTTCGTGGAGGGGCCGGGCCAGCGCTCTGATCTCGTCGAGCTCGTCGCTCGGCCCGGTGCGGGGTTCGAGCAGGTTCATGGTGTCCTCCCGGGTCGTGAGGGTGCGGTCAGGTGACGCGTGAACCAGTCGCCGGCCATGCGGGCGACGTGGTCGAGGGCGCCGGGCTCCTCGAACAGGTGCGTCGCTCCGGGCACGATCTCGAGGGAACGCTCGGCCCGCATCCGGTCGTGCGCCTGTCGGTTGAGGTCGATGACGGTTGGATCGAGGCCGCCGACGATCAGCAGGGTCGGCGCCTCCACCTCGTCCAGGCTCTCGCCGGCGAGGTCCGGGCGGCCACCTCTGGAGACGACGGCGGCCACATCCACCGAGGGGCGCGCCGCGGCCACCAGCGCCGCCCCCGCCCCGGTGCTGGCACCGAAGAACCCGACCGGCAGCGCGCCGACGTCCGACCGGTCGGTGAGCCACGACACGGTCGAGACCAGCCGCTCGGCCAGGAGGCCGATGTCGAAGCGCAGCTCGCCGGTGCGGCGGTCGCTCCGCTCCTCGTCCTCGGTCAGGAGGTCCATGAGCAAGGTGCCGAGGGCGCGGTCGTGGAGGGCGGCGGCCACGGCACGGTTCCGGGGGCTGTGACGACTGCTCCCGCTGCCGTGGGCGAACACGACGACGCCTCGGGCCGCCCCCGGCACGATCAAGTCGCCGCGGATCGCGTCCCCCGACCCCACCGGCACATCGACCTGGCCCTCGGTCCTCACCACCGGTCCACGACCCGTCCAGCGCGCTCGAGGAGCTCGGTGACCTCGTCGTCGGTGGTCTGGTCGAACACGTCGTACCACTCGCCGACGGCCCGGAAGGCTGACGGGGTCGTCACGCAGACGACATCGTCGGCGATCTGTCGCAACCGCTCGGCCGATTCCGCGGCGCAGGCGGGCACGGCCAGGTGAAGGGCGCGGGGTCCGCCCGCGCGCAGGGCAAGCAGCGCCGCCTCGGCGGTCACTCCCGTCGCCAGGCCGTCGTCGACGAGCACGACGTCACGACCGGCGACATCGGGCAGCGGTCGCGCCCCCCTGTACCGGGTGACACGGCGCTGCAGCTCCACCCGCTCCCGATCAGCCAGCTCCGCGAAGGTCTCATCGGACACGCCCACAGCCCTCAGCAACCGCCGATCGACGACCTCTGTGCCACCTTCGGCGACGGCACCGATGCCCATCTCGGGCTGATGGGGAGCGCCCACCTTGCGCACCACGAACACGTCCAGCGGCGCCCTCAGCGCGGTCGCGACCTCGAAGCCGACCGGGACGCCGCCCCGAGGCAGAGCGAGCACCACGGCGTCGGCAAACGACCGGTCGACCAGCACCGTGGCCAACCGTTGACCAGCCTCTACGCGGTCACGGAACCTCATTGACCGGCCCTCCGATCAGACGACCCGCTCGCCACCCAGCCAGTCCGGGTGGTGGAGCGGCTCTTCGCTGGTTGTCAGCCTCTCAGCTCAGGCGGGAGGCCAACATCTGCTTGCCCTGCTCGGCACCCTTTCGGCTCTCGGTCTGGGCCCGGCGGAAGAAGTCGGCGAGCTCGGAGTCGCCCTCGCGCTCCGCGTCCTTGATGTAGGTCTCCATGCGGAGCGCGTTGCTCAAGCACGACTCCGTGAACCAGATGATGTTGTAGTCCTTGTCCTTCGTGCCGGTGGTCTCGCCGGTCTCGCTGTTGCTCATCGGTCTCCTCCTTCGCGCCCCTCGTGCGAGGAGCTGCGACACGATGACTACCCCTCGCGGGGATGAGGAAACGGGGGCGCGCACGACACCATGAACCCACCGACCGGATCGACCTCGCCGTCCTCATCGATCGAGGTCGATGATGGTTGCGGGGGCGACGGTGACACCGGACCGCTCCCTTCCGACGCGCGCCGGTACCGTCCCCGGATGGCCGACGCCGCCTCGCTCCCGCCCGTGCCCGCCGCCCCGCCCGCCCGGGCCGAGCCGCTCGTCGAGGTGATCCACGGCCACCGCGTGCCCGATCCGCACCGGTGGCTCGAGGACGGCGACGACCCGGCGGTGCAGCGCTGGGACGACGCCCAGAGCGAGCGCGCCCGGACCGTGCTCGACGCCGTCGCCGGCCGAGGCGCGCTCCGTCGCCGCCTGGGCGAGCTGCTCGACGTGCCCGTGGTGCTCGGCGCGGCGGTGGCCGGCGACCACCTCTTCGCCATCGAGCGGGGCGACGGGCGCGACCAGGCCGTGCTCACCGTCGCGTCCGCCCTCGGCGACGCGCCGGGCTCGGGTCGGGTGCTCATCGATCCCGCCGCCCTCCTCGACGATCCGACCGCCGCGCTCGACTGGTACCACCCCTCCCCCGACGGTGCCCTCGTGGCCGTCGGACTCTCCACCGGCGGCGACGAGCTCTCGACCCTGCGCGTGGTCGAGACCGGCACCGGTGCCCTGCTCCCCGACGCGATCCCCCGCACCCGGGCCGCGTCGGTGGCCTGGCGGTCGGACGGCTCGGGCTTCGCCTACACCCGCTACCCGGATCCCGCCACGGTCCCCGAGGGGGAGGCCGGCTACCACCGCATCGTGCTCGACCACGACATCGGCGCGGAGCCGGCCGGTGACGCGCCCGTCTGGGACGCCCTGCCCGACCCCACCGCCTGGCCCGACGTGCGGGTGTCGCGTGACGACCGGTGGTTGCTGGTGCACGTCTCGGTCGGCTGGGACCGCACCGATGTCCACCTCTGCGACCGCACCGACGGCACGTGGCGGACGGTCATCGAGGGCATCGACGCCCTCACCGACCTGCACGTCGTCGGCGACCGCCTGGTGGGCACCACCACCCTCGACGCGCCCACCGGCCGGGTCGTGGCCGCGCCCCTCGCCGACCCTTGGCCCGCCGCCTGGATCGACCTGGTGCCCGCCTCCGACGCGGTGATCGAGGCCATCGTGCCCACCTCCGAGTCGCTGCTCGTGGTCTCCACCCGAGACGCGGTGGCCCACCTCGCTCGCATCCCCCGTCCCGACCGCGCCGCCGCCACCGACGCAGGACTGGACTCGGCCCCGGCCCCGATCGCGCTGCCCTCGGACGGATCGCTGTTCGCCCTCTCCGGCAGCCGCGAGCGTGACGAGGCCTTCGTCGGCTTCACGTCCTTCGCCCAACCGCCCACCCTGCTGCGCTGGTCCGACGGGGACCTCGAGCCGTGGACCGCGAGCGGGCCCGATCGGACCCACGATGGGTCTGCCTTCGCCGTCGAACGCCACCGCTACCCCTCCACCGACGGCACCGAGGTCACCCTCTTCACCCTGCGCCGGGCCGACGTCGACCCTGAGCGGTCCACGCCGACGATCCTGACCGGGTACGGCGGCTTCGGCGTCACCATGAGCCCCGGCTACTCGGCCGAGGCGGTGGCGCACGCCGAGCGGGGTGGGGTCTGGGCCGTGGCCTGCATCCGGGGCGGCTCCGAGTTGGGCGAGGCCTGGCACCGCGCCGGCCAACGAGCCCACAAGCCCCAGGTCTTCGCCGACTTCGAGGCGGCCGCGGACTGGCTCGTGGCCGAGGGTCGCACCGGTGCCGATCACCTCGCCATCCGGGGCGGCAGCAACGGAGGACTGCTCGTCACCGCCGTGCTCACCCGGCGCCCCGACCTCTGCGCCGCGGTCCACGCCGCCGTGCCGCTCTGTGACATGGTGCGCTTCCCGCGCTTTCGCATCGCCCGCCTGTGGGTGCCCGAGTACGGCGACCCCGGTGACCCCGCCGACCTGGCGTGGCTCCTGTCGTACTCGCCGTACCACCGGGTGGTCGACGGCACCCGCTACCCGGCGGTGCTGCTCACCACCGGCGCCGAGGACTCGCGGGTCGATCCGCTCCACGCCCGCAAGATGGCGGCCCGCCTCCAGGGTGCGGCCGACGGCGTCGCCGACCCGGCGCCGGTGTTGCTCCGCGTCGAGCGGGGTGCCGGGCACGGGCAGGGCAAGCCGACCTCCCGTCGGGCCGAGGAGGGCGCCGACGTGCTCGGCTTCCTCCACGCCGTCATCGGTGTGAGCCCGGCGCCGGACTGATCACGAACCGGGCTGATCAGGGCCGGCCCGATCATGAGCGGAGCTGATCCGATGCGGGGCCGATCCGATGCGGGGCTGATCAGCGCCCGGCTGATCAGGTGCCGAAGGGCCAGGCCTCGGGCCGGAACCAGATCCCCGCCGCGGTGAGCGCCACGCAGAAGAGGACCACCACGCCGGCGGCCACCGTCGGCCGGCCCTTCGGCATGAGCCGGATGGTCAGGGCGTCGAGGGCGACGTGGCTGCGGAACCCGGGTCCCCCCCGACCCACCGAGAGGGCCAGGATCCAACCCGCGGCGACGCCGGTGGCCCGCAGCACCCAGGGCGCGGCGGGAGCGAGGGCGTCGAACGCGTCGGTGCCCAACCAGAGGCAGAGCCCGACGGCGAGCACGATGATCGCGCCCAGGGAGCGCACGGCGCCGACGGCGAGGTTGCGCAGCCACCAGGAGACCATCCAGGCCGGGTTGCGGTGCGGCCGCAGCACCCGATCGCCGGCGGTGGCCAGCAGCGGCGCCACGCCGAGCCCGATCAGCAGGGTGACGGTGGCGGGCTGGGCGCTGGCGAGGGCGATGCCGGCCAGCCCGAGGGGCAAGGTCAGCCAGGCTCGCCCGGGCGCGGCGGCGCCCACGGCGAGCGGCAGGCGGGCGGC
>NZ_DATLXO010000046.1:0-1502 GCF_035575815.1 Iamia sp. | reverse complement strand
ATCTACATCCTGAGCCCGTGGCGCCTTGTCGACTACTGGGCCTGGACCCGCCACCCCGACCCCGCTGACTTCACCCTCACCACCCGCTGACCGTCCTCGATCAACGAACCGGTCGCGGAACCCGTCGCCGGAACGACGCCGATCGCGACCAGTACGACACGACCTCCGAACCGGTCGCGGAACCCGTCGCCGGAACGACGCCGATCGCGACCAGTACGGGTGAAGGGGGTCAGGCGGTGGCCTGCGAGACGCCGGGGGCGACAGAGACCCGGGGGGCGACCATCGGCCAGGGGCGCTCGCGCTCGACTGCGAGGGCGACGTCGAAGAGCACGGCATCGGCGTGGTGGCGACCCAGCACCTGCATGCCGACGGGGAGCCCGTCGACGGTGCCGGCCGGTATCGACACCGCCGGGTTGCCGTAGATGTTGGCGACGATCGTCAGCGCGCCCATGTTCGCCATGTCGGGGAACTTGGCGCTGACCAGGTCGAGCAGCGTCGAGGGCAGCTTGGGGAGGAACGAGCTCGCCACCCGGGTGCCGAGGAGGGCGCCCCGGAAGGCGTAGCGCGCCGCGGTGTTCGACTTGGCCCAGTCGATCAGGTCGTCTTCGCCGCTGCTGGTGGTGGCCTCGGCCGCGAAGGCCGGGCCGGGGTTGGTCGCGGCGATGATGAGGTCGACCTCCTCGAACGCCTTGGCCATGGCGACGTTGGCCTCGATCCGCAGCTGTTCGGCGGCTGCCGCGGTCTGCAGGTTGTAGAGCGCCTGGGAGAGGTACAGGCCGATGGCGACCTCGTCGGTGAGCAGCGGCGCGCAGCGCGGCCACTCGTCGCCGAGCTCGGCGAGGAGGGTCGCCAGGTTGCCCATCATCCACTGGGCGGCCATGTTCGGCGGGCGGACGCGGAGGTCGACCTCGACCATGGCGTTGTCCGAGATGAGCAGCGCCGCCTGCTCGCGGATGCGGTCCTCGACGCCGGGCTCGAGGGTCACCCCGCCCAGGTCCGGCACCACCGCGACGCGCAGGCCCCGCAGGTCCTGGGCGCCGAGGCCGGCCTCCCAGCGACCCGGCGAGGGGAGGCTGGTGGGGTCATAGGGGTCGACGCCGGCGCACACGTCGTAGAAGCGGGCTGCGTCGCGCACCGAGCGGGCCAGGTTGCCGAGGACCACCGTGTTGGGGCGCGACATGGCGTGCGGACCCCTGGTGATGCGGCCGAAGGTGCCCTTCATGCCCAGCAGGCCGGTGTAGGCCGCGGGGATGCGGATCGAGCCTCCGCCGTCGCCGCCGGTGGCCAGGCTCACCAGGCCGCCCATCACCGCCGCCGCACTGCCGCCCGAGGACCCGCCCGCGCTGCGGCCGTGGCGCCATGGGTTGTGGGCGACGCCGTTGAGCTTGGTGACGCTCACGTTGAGCCCGCCGAACTCGCTCGAGGTGGTGAGGCCCACCGGCGTGACCCCTCCGCGGGTGAACAGGCGCGCAATGTTGTGGGCGGTGTGGCCGGCGACGCGG
>NZ_DATLXO010000045.1:0-27188 GCF_035575815.1 Iamia sp. | reverse complement strand
CACCGCGGCACGGCCGGGGACGCGGCCCGCCGGCCCGGGACGATCGACGAGCTGGCCGCGCGACGGGGCCGCATGAACCCCCGCCTCGACCCGAGCTGGCTGCGCTACGTCGTGCCCATCGGCGCCGGTCGCGCCGAGGACGGCTGGCGCTGGAAGATCGACCCCTCGATGCGCATGGGCGGCTTCGGCCCGTGGCGGCCGGAGTGGTCGATGTGGCGCCTCCCCAGCCTGGGCATGCCGGTGTTGTGCGTGCTGGGCCTCGAGCTCGAGCTGATGGGGTGGGGCACCCTGCCCGAGGACGTCACCTCCCACCTGCCCCCGCAGGGTCGCTACGTCGGTCTTGATGGCGTCGGGCACTTCATGCACGTCGAGCAGCCCGCGTTGGTCGCGGAGCTCGTCCTGGACTTCCTGGCGTGAGCGAGCGCAGCGAGCGAACCAAGCGACACGGGCTCTCTGTCGGCGGAGCTCGCGGAGCCGTCAGTGCTCATCGGTGCCGGTCGCTGGGGACCCGAATGAATGTGATCTGCAGGGTCGTGGTGCACCGATGAGCATGCCCGCGCGCGGGACCGTGACCCTGCTCCACAACCGGGTGCGCCTCGCCCTGCACCCGCTGCACGCCGGCTCGGACCCGGCGGTGCACCCGCTGCTCGCCCTGCACGGCCTGGGCGAGCGCACCCCCGATGAGCCGCCGGCCTGGCTCGATGCCTGGCCCGGCCCGTTGTGGGGCCTCGACCTGACCGGCCACGGCGCGTCGAGCCTGTCGGTGGGCGGGGGCTACACGGCGGAGATCCTGCTGGCCGACGTCGACGCCGCGCTGGCCCACCTCGGCCCGGCCACGCTGGTCGGCCGGGGCCTCGGGGCGTACCTGGCCCTGCTCGCCGCCGGCGCCCGGGCCACCTCGGTGCGCGGCGCGATCCTGCTCGACGGGCCGGGCCTGGCCGGCGGAGGACCGGCGCCGGGGTCGCCCATGATGGTTGCCGGCGCCCGCCTCCCACCCGGGCCGCCCGACCCCTTCGCGATGATCGAGCTGACCCGCGACGTGCGCCCTCCGGACTACGCCCTCACGTTCGTGCACCAGGCCGTGCAGCTCTCGGGGCTCGACACGCCCGTCACGGTGGCGTCCGTGGTCCGCCCGCCGTGGCTGGCGGCGGTCGTCGGCGCCACCGGCGTGGCCGACTCGACCCTCGACGACGCCCTCGCCGCCTACGGCGTTCCCATCCCCTGACCCTTCCGCCGGTCCGGGGCCCCGGGGTACGCTGGCCGCGACGCTTCCCCCGTCACACAGAGCACCGACGACGGAGGACACCATGGCGTTGTCGCAGAGGATGCGGAGCTCGATCTACGAGGGGCTCCACGAGGTCATCGGAGAAGAGGAGGCCGAAGCCTTGCTGGCCCAGTTCCCGAGCCGAGACGTCGACGAACCCCTCCGCCGGGAGCACCTGGAGGTCGGCCTGTCCGACCTGCGGGTCGACCAGGCCCGGCTGCGGGTCGAGATCGCCGAGCTTCGGGTCGAGGTCACCGACAAGGTCTCGGCGCTCGATGCCCGGATCTCCCTCCTCGACGCCCGGATCTCGGCGCTCGACGCCCGGATCTCGGCGCTCGATGCCCGCATGGCCGACCGCTTCCGGGCCCAGACCACCCTGATGGTGGCCCTGGTGGCGGCGGGCACCACCATCACCAGCGCGGTGGCGGCCTTCGCCGGTTGACGCGGCGGCCTCTCAGCTCTGGCGGCCCAGCACCTCGATCAGGTCGGCTTCGGCCATCGGCATGCCGAGGAGCCAGCCCTGGGCCGAGTCGCAGCCGAGCGCACGGAGACGGTCGAGGTGGACCTGGTGCTCCACGCCCTCGGCGACCGATTCCAGCCCCAGGGCGTGGGCCAGGTCGATGACGGCGGCGACGATGGCCTCGTCCTCGGCGTCGCGCCCGAGCCCGTGCACGAAGGAACGGTCGACCTTCAACACGTCGACGGGGAAGTGGCGCAGGTAGCGCAGCGACGACCACCCGGTGCCGAAGTCATCGACGGCGATGCCCACGCCCAGCTCGTGGAGGCGGGTCAGGGCCTCGCCCGAGGCATCGACGTCCATGAGGTCGGTCTCGGTGATCTCGAGCATCAGCGCCCGGGGGGTCAGCCCCGCGTCGACCACGATGGCGGCCACGTCGTCGAGCAGGCGGGGCGACGCCAGCTGGCGGGCCGAGAGGTTGACGCTCATGACCAGGTCCCCGGCGTCGGGGACGAGGTCGTGGAGGCGGGTGAGGGCCCGGCAGGCGGCGGCGGTGATCCAGTTGCCGATGGGCACGATGAGCCCGGTCTCCTCCGCGAAGTGGAGGAACTCGCCCGGCAGCATGATGCCGCGCTCGGGGTGATCCCAGCGCAGCAGCGCCTCCACGCCGTTGATGCGCCCGGTGCGCAGGTCGACCTGCGGCTGGTACGCGACGCGCAGCTCGTGGCGATCGAGCGACCGGCGCAGGGCCGTCTCCAGCTCCAGGCGGTCGATGGCCTGCACGTGCATGTCGGAGTCGAAGACCTCGGTGCGCGACCGGCCCCGGGCCTTGGCCTGGTACATCGCCGCATCGGAGTCCCGGACGAGTGACTCGGCCTCCTGGTCGCCGTCGGAGCTGGCCACGCCGATCGAGACGGTGACCATCACCTCGGTGCCCTCGATGGAGAGCGCGCCGCCGACCGCCTCCTCGATGCGCGCCGCGATGGTCAGGGCCTCGACGCGGTCGTCGAGGTCCTCGCAGAGCACTGCGAACTCGTCGCCGCCGAAGCGGGCCACGGTGTCACCGGGGCGCACCGCGCTCTCGATGCGCTGGGCCACCTGGACCAGCAGCACGTCGCCCGCCGAGTGCCCCAGGCTGTCGTTGATCAGCTTGAAGTTGTCGAGGTCGAGGAAGAGCACGGCGGTGACCGTCGACTGGCGCCCGGCGCGGCCCACGGCCACGCGGAGGCGGTCGAGCAGCAGCGTGCGGTTGGGCAGGCCGGTGAGCGGGTCGTGGGTGGCCTGGTGCTCCAGCTGGTCCTCGAACGCCTTGCGGTCGCTGATGTCGCGGGCGACGACGGCAAGGGTCTCGATGGCCCCGTCGGGCTCGCGCAGGGCGATCATCACGACCGAGAGCGGGCAGAGGTCGCCGTCGATGTCGTGGACCGCCAGCTCGCCCTCCCAGAGCCCTGAGGTCTCCAGTGTGGGCAGCACCTCGGACGTGAAGCGGTGCCGCACCCACGGCGGGGTGCGCGCCACGAGGGTGTCGACCGACGTGAGCTCGGTGCCCTCGAGACCCAGCACGTCGCGCCCGGCCCGGTTGAACCGGATGAGGTCGTTGCCGCGCACGGTCATCCCCACCAGGTCGGTCGACGCCTCGAGCACGAGCGACAGCCGTTCGCGACCCCGCTCGGCCTCGACCTCGGCGCTGACGTCGTGGGCGTTGAAGAGCAGCCCGCTCACGTCGTTGTCGTCGCTCAGGTCAGCGCCCGAGAGGCTGAGGTGGCGCCACCCCCCCTCGGCGTGACGGGCCCGCACCACGACCGGCGCCGCGTGCGCGTCGCCGGCTCGCACGGCCCGGCTGTGCCCCCCGGCCCGCGCCACGTCGTGGGGGTGCAGCATGCTCTCACTGGGCAGCCCGACGAGCGCTTCGGGTGAGTAGCCGAGGATCCTCGTGACCGCCGGGCTGATCCAGCGGATCCTCCCGTCGAGGCCGACCACGATGAGGATGTCGGAGCTCTTCTGCACCAGCTTGCGGAAGCGGCGCTCGCTGGCCCGGATCGCCTCGTCGGCCTCCACGCGCTCGGTGACGTCCTGGAAGCGGATCACCACGCCGTCGATCGCGACCTGCTCCGCGCAGTGGGTGAGCTCGGCCCGGACCCGGCGCCAGCCGCCGTCGGCCCGCCCGATGCGGAAGGAGACGGCGTGGGTCTCGCCCGGCTCGGCCACGGCTGCATCGAACGCCTCGATGACCTGAGCGCGGTCCTCATCGGTGAGCTGCTCCATGGGCCGACGGCCGAGCAGATCCTCGGGGCGGATGCCGATCACGCGGGTCACGGCGTCGCTGGCGTAGGTGACGGTGCCGTCGAGGGCGCACACCATGGTGGCGTCGCGGTCGTCACGGAGGAAGCCCAGCCCGGCGAGCACGTCGGCCGTCCCGGCACCGGCGTGGTCGGCCATCACGGTGATGACCACGAGGTCCCCGTCGCCGCGGAGGAGGCAGGCGGTGGCGACCAGCGGACGTTCCAGGCCCATGCTGTCGATGACGTGGAGCGGTGTCCGACCGTCGGTCCCACCAACGGTGACCCGGGCGATGGCGGCGGCGAGCACGTCCCGGTCACCGGCTGCGACGAGCTCCGTGAGCGCCGTGCCCCCCAGCGCATCGGGGTCGTGGCCCACCAGCTCGGCCACCGACCCACCGACGCTGCGGATCATCCCCTCCGCGTCGACGAGGAGGGCGGCCACGGCGCTCGGATCGCCTGCGACCCCGTCGGGGCGCGACGCGGTCAGCGGGCCGGCCGCCGCCGCGGTCGGTCCCGGCCGCAGCGGAGGGAGATCGGGTGCCGCCACTGTCCTCCCTGTCGCTCTCAGTGATGGGTCCGCTACGGAGGCTACGGGATGCCGGGGCGGACCGTGACCCCACCGGAGGCACCGGGGCGACCAGGGCGTCACCGCGGACCGGGGGGAGGCCCCACCCACGTACCCCGGCTGGGGTGTGCCCTGGCGGACGAGGGGCAAGACTGCGCCAAGCCCGGAGAGACCGGGGTCGATCCAACCGAGGAACCCCACGATGAGCTATCCGCCGGGCCCACCGGGAGCGACCGATCCCAACCACCAGGAACCTGGGCCGGGGCGCCCGTCGGGTCCCCCCCTCGGTCCCTCGCGCGCCGCCTACCCCTCGGCTGCGCCGCCATCCCCGCCCACCGCCACCTCGGAACCCCCCGTCGGTCCGCCCCCAGCCGGGGGCGCGCCGTACGCCGGTGCCGGGCCCGCCGGCGCCGGCCCGCCGCCCGGGTACGGGGCGCCGGCCCCGTCCGCTCCGCCCCCCCGCCGACGGAGCGCCGGGCGCGTCGTGGGTCGCGCCGTCGTGGTGCTCGTCGTGATCGGTGCCCTGGCCGGGACGACGGCCTGGGGCTTCGCCAACCGGTCGAGCGCGGAGAGGTGGAAGGACCGGAGCGAGGCCTCCGACGCCCGGCTGCGCGACAGCCTCGACCGGGTCGAGACCACCGGCACCGAGCTCGAGGACGCCCGTGAGCGGCTCCGGGACCTGGCCGCCGAGAAGGCGGGCGAGTCCGACCTGAACCGCATCCTCGCCGACATCGTCACCCAGGCCCCGGAGGTGACCGAGGCCATGCGCGACTGCCAGAGCGAGACCACCGACCTCGCCAACGACATCATCGCCGCCTTCGGCGACCCCGAGCCGGATCTGGCTGCGTTCGAGGAGCGCACCGACGAGGTCAACACCACCTGCGAGGACGCCCTGGATGCGGCCACGGCGCTGGAGGAGTCGATCGATGAGCTCGGCCTCTGACCGGCGTTCCCCCCGGTTGCGTCGGGGGGGCGCCGCGGTCGCCGCGGTCGCCGTCCTCGCCCTGGCGGCGGGCTGCGTCGCGCCGCCCGACACCGAGGCCGTCGACGCGTCGATCCTCGACGCTCCGGTCGATGTCGACCCCCGCGCCTACACGGTGCGCATCCGCAGCCAGACCTGCGAGGGGTTGGGCGTCGGCTCCGGGTTCCTGATCAACGACAGCACCATCGTCACCAACCGCCACGTGGTCGAGGGGGCTGACGCGCTCGAGGTCGAGACGTCCGAGGGCCAGACGCTCACCGTCGACGTGGCGTCGCAGGGCCTGCTCGCGGATCTGGCCGTGGTGCGCCTCTCCGAGGACATGGCCACCGAGATGTCCGCTGACGGGGTGACCGCGGAGCTGGCCCCGGCCAACCCCGAGCCCGGCGACGAGCTGCGGGCCGTCGGCTACCCGGGCGGCGGCGAGCTCACCGTCACCGAAGGTGAGGTCGAGGACTACAAGGCCGACCCTCGACTGGGCAACCTGTCCAAGGTCATCCGCTCCGACGTGGAGATCCACCCCGGCAACTCGGGTGGGCCGGCCGTCGACGAGCAGAACCGGGTGATCGGCGTCGTGTACGCCGTCGAGGTCAGCACCGAGAAGTCACTGATCGTCCCGGTCGAGACCCTGCGTCGGCTGCTCGACAACACCGAGGGCGTGGAAACCGTCGAGGGCTGCTGAGCGTCGATGCCCCACGACGGTGGTCCTCACCCGGCGCAGGGCTCGGGGCGGGGCCGGGGGACGACACGGGCGCACCCCCGCCCGGACCGCTTGGCCGCGTAGAGGCCCCGGTCGGCGGCGTCGATCAGCTCGACCGGGCGGTGACCGTGGAGGGGCGCCAGGGCGAAGCCGATCGACGCACCTACGGTGATGGTGGCTCCGTGGACCTCGAAGGGTCGGCGGATGGCGGCCAACAGAGCGTCGGCGACGTGCACCGCATGGTCGACATCGCCGACGCCCCGGCACACGACGACGAACTCGTCACCGCCGACGCGGGCGATGTCGTCCCCGGTCCGGAGCGCACCCCTCAGCCGCCGGCCGACGCCCGAGAGCAGGTCATCGCCGAAGCGGTGGCCGTACTCGTCGTTCACCGGCTTGAACCGATCGAGGTCGAGGTAGAGGACGGCCACGGGCAGGTCCTCGTCGTCGAGGGCGGCGCTCAGGCGGCTCATGAGCTCCTCCCGGTTCAGCAGGTCGGTCAACGGGTCGTGGGTCGCGGCCCAGATCAGGCGGCGGCGCGAGTGGTCGCGCTCGATGGCCAGGGCCACCCCGTCGCCCAGCTTGGTGACGGCCCGGGTGTGGCCGAGCAGAGGCTCGGCGCCCTGGTCGCGCCACACCACGATCGCCGCCGACGGGGTCGATCCGGGCGGCACCATGACGGGGAACGCCCAGCAGGAGCGGTAGCCCTGACGCCGAGCGGCGTCGCGGTAATCGGCGGGCAGCGCATCGACGGTGCCGTGCTCGCCGTTGCCCGTGGCCATCGCTCGGCGCCACGGCAGCGGGGAGCGCTCGAGCACCTCGGGTCCGGCGTCGGTGACCGGTTCCGGGCCCAAGCCCCGGCGGCCCTCGGCCCAGAGCTCATCGGCCGCCGACGGGCTGGTGACGGCGCCGAAAGAGGTGCCGTCCCAGCCGTGGAGGATCGCGCTCGCCCCGCCCGGGATCGCCGCGTCGGACGCGCGCGCCAGGTGGGCGAGGCAGTCATCAAGGGAGGCACCCGAGACCAGCTCGGTCAAGAAGCGCTCCATCCAGCGCTCCCGGGTGGCGGGTCGGATCCGGAGGTGGAGGCCCGGGTGCGTGGGGTGATCGAAGTACGGGTGCCCGCCCACCTCGACGGGTACCAGCGAGCCGTCGGGCCGCTCCAGGTCGAGATCGAACGGGATGTCGCCATCGTTCGTGGTCTGGAGCTGGCGCATGACGCGGGCCCCGACCTTCAGCGACGCCCGGGTGAAGTAGCGGCCGACGATCGTGCCGACGATCTCCTCCGGGGGGCGGTCCACCATGGCGGCGAACGCCGGGTTCACATAGGAGATGGTCCCGCCGGCGTCGACCATCACCCGGCCGTAGGGGTCATCGACGAGGATCTGCTGGCACAGCTCGGGTGGCCCCACCGGCCAACCGTCGCGCCACGCGGCGTCGCTCACATCCCCCCGTCCCTGCACCGAACCTCCGTTCCGAGTGTGGCTCACTGAGCACGGTCCCCCGGCCACCACCCGTGGGTGACGTTGGCCGCCCGGGGGTGCGCTGTCAATGCCCAAAGCGCTCTGGGCCGGCCGCTCGCCCGGCCGCCGGTTCGGAGCGGCAGCATCCGCGACCTCCGTACCGAAGCGATCCCCCGTGGCGCACCTCCGTACGAAGCTCGCGATGTCGGGCCACATCAGCGGCACCCGTGCGGGGGGCGGGTCGGCGATGATCGGGTCCCGCCCGGACCAGGAGCCGAACCCACGATGACCCCAGCCCCCCCGTCCCCCCGGGTCACCGAGATGGTGGCCGCCCTCACCCTCGACGAGAAGGCCGCGCTCAGCGCCGGGGTCGACTTCTGGTCCACCCTGGCCGTCCCCCGCGTCGGGCTGCCCCGGGTGCGGGTCACCGACGGGCCCAACGGCGCGCGGGGGCCGGTGACCCGGGGCGAGGGCGGCCTGCGCTCGGTCTGCGTCCCGTGCGGGACCGCACTGGGGGCCACGTGGGACGTTCCTCTGGTCGAGCGCGTCGGCGCCCTGCTCGGCACCGAGGCCCGCCGCAAGGCCTGCCGGGTGCTGCTCGCGCCCACGGTGAACATCCACCGCTCGCCGCTCGCAGGGCGGAACTTCGAGTGCTACTCGGAGGACCCCCTGCTCTCGGGCACGGCCGCGGCGGCGGTGATCCGCGGCGCGCAGGCCCAGGGCGTGGCCACGACGGTGAAGCACTTCGTGGCCAACGACGCCGAGTTCGAGCGCACCTCGATGAGCTCGGAGGTCGACGAGCGCACCCTGCGCGAGATCTACCTCCTGCCCTTCGAGCTGGCCGTGACCGAGGGCGGCACCCTCGGGGTGATGACCGGCTACAACCGGCTCAATGGCATCTGGTGCACCGAAGACGCGGTGCTGCTCGGCGACGTCCTCCGCGACGAGTGGGGCTTCGAGGGCTTCGTGGTCACCGACTGGTACGGGGTCACGACCACCGAGGTCTCGCCCCGGGCGGGGGTCGACCTCGAGATGCCCGGGCCGGGCCGGGCCTACGGGCCTCCCCTGGCCGACGCCGTCCGCGCCGGGACGGTCGACGAGGACCACCTCGACGCCATGGTCACCCGTCTCCTGAACGTGTTCGAGCGGGTCGGCGCCCTCGACGACACCGGAGAGGAGGTGCCGGGGTCGGCCGACGAGCCCGCCGATCGCGAGCTGGCCGCCGAGGCCGCGGCGGCGGGCACGGTGCTGTTGACCAACGACGGCACCCTGCCCCTCGACCGTTCCTCCCTGCGCCGGGTGGCGGTCATCGGCCCCAACGCGAACCGGGCGGTGATCATGGGCGGAGGGTCGTCGCACGTCGCGCCCACCCACCTCACCACGCCCTACGCCGCGCTCGTGGCCCACCTCGGCGCGGAGGTGGAGGTCGTCCACGAACAGGGCGTGGACATCACCCGGGCCGCGCCGGTGCTGGCGGCGCCCGTCACCGTCGACTACTCGGCCGGGAGCGAGCTCGGGGGCGCGGTCGTGCGCTCCGAGACCTGGTCGGCGACGCAGTTCCTCAGCTTCGGCCCGCCCCGCGACGTCCCGCCCGAGTTCACCTTCCGGGCGACGGCCACGCTCGATCCGACCCGCAGCGGGACGCACCTCTTCACCCTGGCCCAGGCCGGTCGGTCCCGGCTGCTGGTCGACGGGAAGGTGGTGATCGACGGCGTGACCGAGCCGCCTCCTGCCGGGCGCAGCTTCATGGGCTTCGGGAGCAAGGAGGTCTCGGGCACCCTTCCGCTCGAGGCCGGACGCCCGGTCGAGGTGGTCGTCGAGTACTCCTCCGGGGGCACGCAGGGCTCCGGCGGGATCTACGCGGTGAAGGTCGGCGTGCGGGCGCTGCTGCCCGACGACGCGGTCGAGCGCGCCGTCGCCGCCGCCGCCGAGGCCGACGTGGCGGTGCTGGTCGTGGGCACCGACGACGAGTGGGAGTCCGAGGGCTTCGATCGCCGATCGATGGAGCTGCCCGGCGAGCAGGACGATCTCATCCGCCGGGTGGCGGCGGCCAACCCCCGCACCGTGGTGGTCCTCAACGCCGGTGCGCCGGTGACCATGGACTGGGTCGAGGAGCCCGCGGCCGTCCTGCAGGTCTGGTTCGGCGGCCAGGAGATGGCCCCGGCCCTGGCCCGGGTGCTCACCGGAGACACCGAGCCCGGCGGTCGTCTGCCCACCACCATCCCGCTGCGCTTGGAGCACAACCCCTCCTATGGCAACTTCCCCGGTGACCACGACCGCATCCGCTACGGCGAGGGCGTGCTGGTCGGCCATCGCTGGTACGACACCCGGCACCTCCCCGTGCGCTTCCCCTTCGGACACGGCCTGTCCTACACCTCGTTCTCGCTGGGCGAACCGACGCTCTCGGCGAGCTCCTTCACCGCCGGCTCGATGCTCACCGTGCAGGTGCCGGTGACCAACACCGGCGGTCGCACCGGCTCGGAGGTCGTGCAGCTCTACGTCGCCCCGCCGGCGCGCACGCCCGTCCCCCGCCCCACCCAGGAGCTCAAGGCATGGGCCAAGGTCCACCTGGCCCCCGGGGAGACCACCACGGTGAACCTGGCTCTGGGCGACCGAGCCTTCGCCTGGTGGGACGTGGGCGATGACGGCCGCGCCGCGATCCACGACCGGCTGCCGCTCCGGCCCGCCGACGAGGCCCCGCCGGTGCGACCTCGGGGCTGGCGCGTCGATCCCGGCCGCTACGAGCTGCGCCTCGGGCGCTCTTCGGCCGCCGCCGATCACGTCGTCGCCCTCGAGGTCCTGGGCCCCGACTGAGCCTCGCGGCACGCTGGTGGTGGGGTCGGCCGTATCCTGGCGACTGCACCATCCCCCCCGAACCGACGGTCCGCTGCGGACCGGAGAGGACCTCCCATGGTCAGCAAGGCACTCGTCGTGAAGCTCACGGCCAAGGACGACACCCAGGACGAGGTGGCGGCCTTCCTCGCCGGCGCCGTCGACCTGGCCAACCAGGAGGCCGGCACCCCCGTCTGGCTGGCGTTGCGCACCGACGACTCGACGTTCTGGATCGTCGATGCCTTCCCCGGTGATGCCGAGCGCCAGGCCCACCTCGACGGGCCCATCGCCGCCGCCCTGATGGAGAACGCGGATCGCCTCCTCGCCTCCCCGCCGGAGATCAACCCGGCTGAGGTCCTGGCCTCCAAGCCCTGACCAGCGGCGTCTACATCGGAGCACGATGTATGGTGCGCAGGGTGAAGCGCTTGCAGATCTACATCGAGGAACGCTCGGACGACGCCCTGGCGCAAGAAGCGGCCCGGGAGGGTGTGTCGAAGGCGTCGATCATCCGCCGCCTGGTCGCCGAGCACGTCGGCGGTACGGGGGCCGACGATCCCATCGACGTGCTGGTGGGAACCTTCGCGGACGATCCCACCGACGTGGACGCGACCGTCTACGGCCCGTGAGGTTCGTCGACACGTCGTTCTGGGTGGCGCTGTTCTTCGCCCGAGATCCGCACCACGACGACGCGCGTGAGCTGTGGTCGCAACGACCGGGTGGGCTGCTGACCACCAACCACGTGCTCGGCGAGACCTGGACCTTCCTCCGACGCCGACGCGGGCACGGAGATGCGCTCCGGGCCGTCGAGGCCGTCGAGGCAAGCCGCCGGGTCACCCGAATACGCGTCCCGGGATCAGCCGAGGACGATGCGTGGGAGTGGCTACGCCGCCGCGACGATCGCGAGTACTCCTTCGTCGACGCCACGAGCTTCGCGGTGATGCGGCGGCGGCGCATCGGTGAGGCGTTGGCCTACGACGGGGACTTCTCCGCCGCCGGCTTCGTCGAGCTCCGGTCTCGTTGACCCGGCCGTTACCCGGTGACCGACGGCGCGCGAGACGAGCCGAGCCGCCTGGCTCGGCGTCTGGGGCTCTTCGACGCGGTGGTGATCGGCCTCGGTTCGATGATCGGCGCCGGTGTGTTCGCCGCCCTCGGCCCCGCGGCTGCCGCGGCGGGCGGTGGGTTGCTGGTGGGGCTGGCCGTCGCCGCGGTGGTCGCATACTGCAACGCGACGTCCTCCGCCCAGCTGGCGGCGGTGTACCCGGAGTCCGGCGGCACCTACGTCTACGGCCGCGAGCGGCTCGGCCCCTTCTGGGGCTATCTGGCGGGCTGGGGGTTCGTGGTCGGCAAGACCGCGAGCGGCGCGGCGATGGCGCTCACCTTCGGCACCTACGCGGCGCCCGAGTGGCGGCGGCCCCTCGCCGTCGCCGCCGTCGTCGTGCTCACCTCGGTGAACTACCGCGGCGTCCGCAAGACGGCTCGGCTCACCCAGGTCATCGTGGTCATCGTGCTGGCGACCCTGGCCGTGGTCGTCGTCGCTGCCCTGTTCGGCGGTGAGGCAGCGGTGGCGCGCATCGGACCGGTGACCGGTGGCGGGGCGGCCGGGATCCTCGAGTCCGCCGGCCTGTTGTTCTTCGCCTTCGCCGGCTACGCCCGGATCGCCACGCTCGGCGAGGAGGTGGTCGACCCGGCCCGCACCATCCCCCGTGCCATCCCCCTCGCCCTGGGCGTGACCCTCGTGGTGTACGCCACGGTCGCCGTCGCCGCCCTGCTGGCCGTCGGGCCGGACCGCCTGGCGAACGCCCCCGCCCCATTGGCCGAGGCGGTGCGGTCCGGATCGCTCGGCGCGCTGGCGCCTGCCGTGCGCGTGGGCGGGACCGTGGCTGCCCTCGGCGTGCTCGTGTCGCTGATCGTCGGCGTCAGCCGCACCGCGTTCGCGATGGCGGCCGACCGTGAGCTGCCCGGGTGGCTCGACGCCGTGCACCCCGTCCACCGGGTGCCGCACCGCGCCGAGCTGGCCGTCGGCGCGCTCGTCACGGCCCTGGTGCTCGTCGCCGACCTCCGCGGCGCGATCGGGTTCAGCTCGTTCGCGGTGCTGACCTACTACGCCATCGCCAACGCCTCGGCCTGGACCCTCCCACCCGAACAGCGGCGATGGCCGCGACCCCTGGCCGGGCTCGGGCTGGTGGGCTGCGCCGTGCTGGCCGTCACCCTGCCGGCCGAGAGCGTCCTCACCGGCGTCGGCGTTCTCGGAGTGGGCGCCGCGGTGTGGCTCCTTCGCCGAGTTCGGCACTCCCGAGCGGCGCCGCCCGACGCCTGAAGGCGATCGGGCCGGCCGGTCGACACCTTCCGATGGCCCTCAGCGCTCGTCGGGCGCGGCCACCGGATCGTCGTGACCGTCCAGCAGGTTGTCGCTCGGGGAGTGGACCCGGTGATCACACCTCCGGTCACCGATCGGTCATGGCGCCAGCACCACCTTGATGGCGCCGTCCTGCTTCTTCTGGAACATCTCATAGGCGCCCGGGGCCTCGGCCAACGGCACCCGGTGGGTGGTGAGGTCGGCCACACCGAGGGGATCGGCCTCGTCGAGGACGAGGGGGAGGAGCTGATCGACCCATCGCCGCACGTTGGCCTGACCCATCTTCACGGTGAGCTGCTTGTCGAACATCTGCAGGATCGGCATCGGGTCGAGCGCGCCGCCGTAGACGCCGCTGATCGACAGGGTCCCACCGCGCCGGACGATCTCGACGGCGCCGTGGAGCGCCGCCAGCCGATCGATCCCGGCCTTCACCATGATCGGTGCCGCGACCTTGTCGGGCAAGAGCCCGACCAGGGCGTGGGCCACCTTCCCCGCGCCGGAGCCGTGGGCCTCCATGCCCACCGCGTCGATCACCGAGTCGGGGCCGCGCCCATTGGTCTGGTCCCGGAGGAAGGCCGCCAGGTCCTCGTGGTCGCCGATGTCCACGGGCTCGATGCCGTGGCGCGCCGCCATCTCCAGGCGCTCGGTCACGAGGTCGATGCCGAAGACCTGGGCCCCCTGGTGGCGGGCGATGCGGGCGCTCATCTGGCCGATGGGTCCGAGTCCGAGCACGGCGACCGTCCCGCCGTCGGGGACCTCGGCGTAGGCCACGGCCTGCCAGGCGGTGGGCAGGACGTCGGAGAGGAACAGGAACTGCTCGTCGGGCGGTCCGTCGGGCACCTTGATCGGCCCGTAGTGGGCCTGGGGCACGCGCAGGTACTCGGCCTGGCCGCCGGCCACCTGGCCGTAGAGCTTGGTGTAGCCGAGGAGCGCGGCGCCGGTGCCGTGCTCGCGCACCTGGGTCGTCTCGCACTGCGACTGGAGATCGCCGGTGCACATGAAGCAGTGGCCGCACGAGATGTTGAACGGGACCACCACCCGGTCACCGGGCGCGATGTGGGTGACCTCGGAACCCACGGCCTCCACGACACCCATGGGCTCGTGGCCGAGGATGTCCCCCTCGTCGATGAAGGGGCCGAAGAGCTCATAGAGGTGGAGGTCCGAGCCGCAGATGGCGGTGGAGGTGACGCGGATGATGGCGTCGGTGGCCTCCTGGATCGTCGGGTCGTCGACCTCATCGACGCGCACGTCGCGCTTGCCGTGCCAGGTCACTGCCTGCATGGGACACCTTCGGGGGTTCGTCGGTCGGGTCGGACCACTACCCCCGCGCCCGCCGCCGACGCCGACCCGCTTGCCGACGGACTGGGCCTTGCATGCGATAAGCCGCATATGCGAGGGTTGGAATGTGAGTGACACCTCCCCGACCACCGTTGTCGCGGACCACGCGGCGCACGGGGCCGCGGCCGAGCTTCTGCGGGCCCTCGCCAACCCTCACCGGGTGGCGATCGTGGTCGAGCTCGGCCACGGGGAGCGGTGCGTCCACGAGCTGGTCGAAGCCCTCGGCGTCCCCCAACCTCTCGTCTCCCAGCACCTCCGGGTGCTGCGCGACGAGCGGCTGGTGAGCGGGCGACGGCGAGGTCGGGAGGTCGCCTACGTGCTGACCGACCAGCACGTAGCTCACATCGTGGGTGACGCCGTCGCCCACGCCACCGAGAAGGAGCAACCATGACCAGTACCGACCACCAGTTCCACGACACCCACGACCACACCCACGGCGACGGCTGCGGCCACGTCGCGGTGACCCACGGCGAACACGTCGACTACCTCCACGACGGCCACGCTCACCGCGAGCACGACGGCCACTGGGACGAGTGCACCCCCGAGGCCCACGTCGTCCACGACGCCGACCACGACCACGCTCACGGCGACGGCTGCGGCCACGAGGCGGTCCCCCACGGCGACCACGTCGACTACCTCCACGACGGCCACCGCCACGCCGCCCACGACGACCACTGGGACGAGCACTGAGCCGACGGGGCCACGGTGCGCCGGTGCGCAGGTCGCGTTTGTAGCCTCGGGCGCTTGACGCAACAGCGACGAGGGACTGCCCGGTGAGTCCGTTGCCTGCTTCGACAACCTGCAGCCGATCCTCCGGGCATCACTCGTCGAGCGCGCCGGGCCGCTGGCCACAACCCGCCGGACCGAGATGTGCCGTGCGCTCGGCGCCGTGGCCGACTGCTGGTGACCGTGGCGCTCCGCGCCTGGACACGGCCCGGCCGCAGCGATAGGCAGGCCCGGTGACGGACCTGGGCGATCACTACCGCAGCAGCCGTGAGCGGCTCACCGCCCTGTTGGCCGCGGGTGACGAGGCCGAATGGGGTGCCCCGGTCGCAGCGTGCCCCGGGTGGGACGTCCACGACGTGGTCGCCCACCTCGTCGGCGTCATCGAGGACGGGCTGGCCGGGCGGCTCGCCGGGCCCCCCGACGAGGTGCTGACCGCCGAGGAGGTGGCCCGCCACCGCGACGACGCGCCGGGCGAGCTGCTGGGTCGGTGGGCCGAGTTGGCTCCCCCCTTCGAGGCGGTGGTCACCGACCGCCAGATCGTTCCCGCAGTGCTCGACGTGGTCTCCCACGAGCACGACATCCGCGCCGCGGTGGGTCGGCCCGGGGCTCGCGACGACGAGGTGGTCCTCCTCGGGGCCCGCCGCCTCACCGACTCCCTCGACGTGGCGGCCACGGTGACCTTCGAGCTCGGAGGCGCACGGGTGGCGTCGCCGCCGATGGCCGGACCGGCCTACACGGTTCGCACCAGCGCGTTCGAGGTCCTCCGCTTCCGACTCGGACGCCGCTCGCGCGACCAAGTTGGGGCGCTGGAATGGTCAGCGGATCCCGAGCCGATCCTCGACGACCTCTTCGTCTTCGGGCCTGCGTCCCTGCCACTCGTCGAGTGAGCCGGCCGGGCGCTCAGGCCCGCTCGTGGTGCACCAGGGCGGCGACGACCCCGGCGAGGTCGGCGCTACAGTCCTCCTGCAGGAAGTGGCCACCGCCCGTGAGGGTGACGTGGGGTTGCCCAGCCGCCCCGGGGATCTCGTGCTGCAGGATCCGGTCCGCCCCGGCCGTGATGGGGTCACCGTCGCTGAACGCGCACACGAACGGCCGGTCGAAGCGCCGCAGGACCTCCCACGCGGCCCGGTTGGCGGCTGAGGCGGGGTCATCGGGACTGGTCGGCACCAGCATCGGCATCTGGCGGGGACCCTCCTTGTAGGACTCGTCGGGGAAGGGGGCGTCGTAGGCGGCGATGACCTCCGGGATCAGGTCGGTGGCCGAACCTCCGTCGACGATCGCCCCGATCGGCAGCTCGGGCACCTCCTGGGAGAACCGCTGCCAGGCCAGGAAGGCATCGCCCGGCGGGCTGTCGCCGGTGGGCAGGAAGGTGTTGGCCGCCACGACCCGGGCGAAGCGATCGGGGTGCTCGGCCACCAGGCGGAGGCCGAGCAGACCGCCCCAGTCCTGGCCGAGCAGGGTCACGTCGCGCAGGTCGAGCTGGTCGAACAGCGCACCCCGTAGCCAGCCGACGTGGCGCTCGTAGGTGTGGTCGGTCCGTTCCCTCGGCTTGTCGCTGCGCCCGAAGCCCACCAGGTCTGGGGCCACCACCTGCAACCCTGCCGCCACGAGGGCGTCGATGACGTGGCGGTAGAGGAACGACCAGGAGGGCTCGCCGTGGAGGCACACCACCACCGGCGCGTCAGCGGGTCCGGCCCGCACCACGGCCACCTCCAGCTCGTTCCCGTCGTCGTCGGGCACGGGCACCCGCTGGTGGGGCCAGTCGAACCCGGGGACCTCGTCGAAGGCATGCTCGGGAGTGCGCAGGGTTTCCATGTCCGGAGGCTACCGACGCGTCGGCGTGGCCCCGTCGAGTCGCCGCGCGCCGCCTCCGCGGGCGGTCATCCTCCCGATCGCCCCGCGCACCGGTGAGCAGACGCACCCCGGTTGGTGTGTGAACGCTCACCGGTTCGGCGCACGGGTCGGCGCGGGTCGCGCAACGGAGGCGACACGTTCTCGGGCGCGCCGCCATCATGGGCCCATGGACACTTCGGCGGGCACCGATCGCGTGCCGGTGAGGCGTCGGTGAACCTGAGCGCCGGGCACACCATCGCCAAGGAGCCGGTGGAGGCGATCGAGCTCGTCGCCGGTCTCGGCGTCGACGGCGACGCCCACCTCGGCGCGACGGTCCAGCATCACCCGTGCCATGGCCGACCACACCCCGGAGTGGACGGCTGCGGCGTCGGCGTGGGGGTGGAGCGACGCCAGCCGGCTCTACCGCCTGGTCGGGCGGTGGTGCTGCCGCTGCGACGACCGTCGGTGAGCCACTCGTAGGTGGCGCGGGTCAGACCCGGTCGGTCCAGTAACCCAGTCCGACCCGGTGGGCATCGACGTGGAGGTGGAGGGCCCGGACGTTCCCGACGACGCCGTCGTCGTCCGCACGTGCACCGTCGGCGAGCGCCGGGCGCTGAGCCGAGGCGCCGCCGACCGAGGGGAGGCCTTCGGGCGGTGCTGGGTGCGGAAGGAGGCGGTGGCCAAGGCGCTCGGTGCCGGCCTGCGACTGCCGTTCGACCCGCTCGATGTCCGCACCGATGCGGTCGCGGTCCCGGGTGCCGCCGGAGCGTGGAGGGTGCGGGACCTGGACGCCGAGTTCGGCTACGTCGGCGCCGTCGTCGCCGCCGCCGCCCCGACGCGACCGGGAGGTGGGTGGAGCGCCCAGAGCAGCGGGCCGCACGCCTTGACGCCGTCGGAGTAGGTCGGGGTTGGGTACCGTGGATCCCGTGGCGCGCAAGAGATCCGGCGACGAGGCTGGTACGGCCCCGCCCGACGCGCTGCGCCGCATGCTCGCCGCCGAGCGCCGGGCGATCGAGGCCCGGGCTGCGCACCTGAAGGTCGACTTCGACGACATCGTCGAGGCGTCCACCGGGGTGGCCCTGGATGACGAGCACGACCCGGACGGGACCACGGTCGCGTTCGAGCGGGCGCTCGTCTCGTCGCTGCTCGGTCAGGCCGAGCGCGACCTGGCAGACCTCGAGGAGGCGCTCGACCGGCTTGATGCGGGGTCCTACGGGGACTGCGAGCGCTGCGGTCGCCAGATCCTCCTCGAGCGGCTCCGAGCCCGGCCGACGACCCGGACGTGCGTGGCCTGCTCAGCGGCGACGGCCGAGGCCCCCCTGCGCGGGCGTTGACCCGGCGACTCCGCCGTCGGCGTCGACCGAGCGCTGATGAGGTGGGCCACCAGGGACTCGAACCCTGAACCAGCAGGTTGAAAGCCCGATGCTCGTCACGAGCGGGCGACGGAGTCGATCAACCGCATCCATCACCTGCGGGGACCTCAACACCGATGCCTTGGAGGGACTCGGCGAGCTCGGTGAACTCGGTCAGGGCGGCCTGGAGGTCCTCGACGATCTCCGCCGCGATCACGCCGGGGGCGGGGAGGTCGTCGGTGTCCTCCAGGCTCTCGTCCCGCAACCAGAAGATGTCGAGGCTGGCCTTGTCCCTCGCCGCGATCTCGTCGTAGGTGAAGCGGTGGAAGCGATCGCTCTCGGTCCGCTCCCGCCGGGCGCCGGGCCGGTAGCAGGCGACGAAGTCGTCGAGGTCGCCCCGCGCCAGCGACTTGGTCTTGAGGGTGAAGTGCTTGTTCGTGCGCAGGTCGTAGATCCAGAGGGCCTTCGTCCACGGCGTGTCGGATCCGGGCTTACGGGTGAAGAACAGGACGTTCGCCTTCACGCCCTGGGCGTAGAAGATGCCCGTCGGCAGCCGGAGAAGGGTGTGGACGTCGCACTCGTGGAGCAACCGTCGCCGGATCGCCTCACCGGCACCGCCCTCGAAGAGCACGTTGTCGGGTACGACCACCGCCGCAGTGCCCTCGACCTTGAGCAGCGTGCGGACGTGCTGCACGAAGTTGAGCTGCTTGTTCGAGGTCGAGGCCCAGAAGTCGTCGCGGACCACCGTCAGGCTCTGCTTCTCGCCCTTGCCCTTGCCCTCGGCGTTGACGATGGAGACCGAGGACTTCTTCCCGAACGGCGGGTTGGTGAGGACCATGTCGAACCGCTGGCCGGGATCGGCCCGCAGCGCGTCGTCGACGTGCACGGGGCTGTCGGAGTCGGGGCTTTCGATGCCGTGCAGCAGCAGGTTCATGGCGCACAGCCGGGCGGTGTTGTCGACGATCTCCCAGCCGGTGAAGAGCCCGGAGCGCAGGTGGCGCTTCTGGTCGGGGTCGAGGTTCGGGTGGTGGCGCAGGATGTGGTCGTAGGCGGAGAGGAAGAAGCCGCCGGTACCGCAGGCCGGATCCGCGATGCGCATGTCGGGGCCGGGTTGCATCACGTCGACGAGGGCGGAGATCAGGGCCCGGGGCGTGAAGTACTGGCCGGCGCCGGACTTTGTGTCGGCCGCGTTGCGCTCCAGCAGTCCCTCGTAGGCGTCGCCCTTCACATCCGCGTCGAGGGTCATCCACTGCTCGCCGCCGATGAGGTCCTTGATGAGGCGCTCGAGCTTGGCCGGGTCCTGGATGCGGTTCTGCGCCTTGCGGAAGACGACGCCCAGCATGTCGCCGTTGCGGCCGAGGGTGTTGAGGATGGTGATGTAGTGCGCTTCGAGCGCCTCGCCCTTGAGCTCGAGCAGAGACGGCCAGTCGTCGCCCTCGGGCACGATGCGGTCGAGGCCGAGCTGGCGCTGCTCCTCGGCCATCTTGAGGAACAGCAGGTAGGTGAGCTGCTCCAGGTAGTCGCCGTAGGAGAGCCCGTCGTCACGCAGGATGTGGCAGTAGCTCCACAGCTTGTCGACGATGACCTTGCTGTCGCTCACGCCGGCCATCCTGGCACCCGGTGATCGGGTCGGAGGGGGCCGGACGGTCGCCCTGCCCGTCAGGCGGCGACGGCGTGGCGGGTTGCGGCGCCGGGACCGGTGCCGGTGAGGTGGGTGCCGTCGGGTCGGGTGACGTCGATGGTGAGGTCGGGTCGGCGGGTCATGGTCCAGCCGGACTTGTGGAGCAGGTGGTGGTGGCCGTTGCAGCCCAGCGCCAGGCCGTCGAGGGCGGTGCGGTGCTCGGCGCTCCAGTGGGTGAGGTGGTGCGCCTCGCACCACTCCCAGGGTGCGCTGCAGCCGGGGAACTCGCAGCCGCCGGTGTGGGCGATGAGGGCTCGCCACTGGGCGGGGGTGGCGGTGCGGCTGACGGCGCCGACGTCGAGGGCGAGCGATCGGCCGCGGGTGACGATGCGTGACACGCCGGCGTCGCAGAGCAGGCGTTGGATCGACGCATCGGGGATGGGGCCGGTGCCGACGATCTCGGCGACTCGGCCGAGGAGGTCTGGTGGTTGTCGGGCTTCGAGGGTGTCGAGGTCGACGAGGACGTTGAACAGGGGTCGTCCGAGCCCGCCGGCGACCTTGTCGGCCGGTGCGGCCCGGCTCGGTGGTCCCATGCCGGGCGGCAACCGCAACCCTCGTGCCGCCGTGTCATGCGTGCAGCCCCCGTTGGTGTCGCGGTCGAGGGGATCGAGCGGGTCGTCGTCGAGGTCGTAGAGGCCGTAGAGGTCGCTGAGGTCGTCGAGGCCGTCGCGGTCGAACCGGTGTGAGCTGGAACCTGCGTCGGGTCCGGCGGCTTCGTGATCAGCGTCGGGCTCGTCGGGCTCGCAGTCGGTCGGGGACCCATTGCCGTCGCCGCTGGTGCCCTTGGCGCCGTTCGACTCTGTGCTGTGAGCCCCGGCGGCGTGGCTCCCCGGGGCTTGGCCGCCGGGCGCGTCGTTCGCCCCACCGGTGGCACCCGTGCACTCGGTGGCACCTGTCGGCTCGGCGGCCTGGCCGCCGGGCGCGTGGGCCGCCGCACCGGTGGCGCCCATCGGCTCGGCGGGACCGTGTTTGGCGGCGTGATCTCCGGTCTCGGTGGGCGGGGCCGGGTCGTGCTGGTCGGCAGCAGCCCCGCGGGCCCGGTGCTGGGCTTCGCGGCGGACGTCGACGATGGTGGAGGACGCTGACGCCCGGCGGGCCATCTCGACGAGGGCGTCGTGGCGCATCTGGGCGGCGGTGAGACGGTTGCCATCGGCGCCGGTCGACAGGCCGTTGCGGTGCAGGTCGTCGATGATCGTCTCGAGCTCGGAGGTCACTACTGCGTTGGCCTCACCGGTGAGGAGCCCGTCGAGGAAGCCCATACCGTCGAGGGAGGTCGACAGGTTGACCTTGCGCTTGGCCTCGCGCTCGTCGTGTGACGCCTCGTCGGCGTCCGGGTCGGCGGCCGCGGCCCAGGCCCGCATGAGCCGGGCTCCGGTCTCGACGTCGCGGCGCGACACCTCGTTGAGGAGGCGGTCCTCGTCGTCGTCGAACGCGGCGGCGGTCGTCTCGGAAACCCCGCGCGCCGCGGCGAGGAGGCGCAGCTTGTCGAACCCCAGCCTGCCGTGGCGGGCGGCGGCGGCCGAGGCGGGCATGTGGCGGGCCTGGCGGGCCACCTTCACCACCGCTGATGCCCCCGCCCGGGTCACATCGGCGCGGGCCGCGATCCACCCTGAGGTGGTGAAGGCCCCGTCGTAAGCGAACTGCTTGCGCCCGTCAAACACCCCCACCGCGTCGACGATCGCGGCATCGACGGTGGCCTTGAGCTGGTACAGCGTCGGCAGGTGCGCAGCCAACTCGGCTTCCGAGAGCGCGTCGAGGTCGATGCCCGCCAGGTCGCGCAGGGCACCGGCCGCGTTCTCCCGCTGTCGCTCAGCTGAGGAGGTATCGGATACATCGAACATACGTTCGCTGCGTACCCAGACGTGCAAGGCCACACACCTGATTCGGGCATTTTTCTTCGGATGCTGCGTGGATGTCGACCGTCATGCGGACGGCGCACCGGACCAAGCGAACTGACCCTCCGCACCGCCCGCCCACGCCGTTGGCCACCAGGCATGGGCGGGCCATCGGGAGAGATGTGAGCCCGCAGCGCTGAAGCCCTTCGTCGGTCGACCTGGCGTCGCGGCCGTCGCCGAGGCACCGAGCCAGACCGTGCTGTCAGTCGCCGAGCACCCGGGTCTCCCCGAGGAGGCGAGCGACCTCACGCCAGAGCTTGTCGAAGCTCGGGGCGCCCGATCGGGCAGCCTGCATGTCGAACGTCGCGGTCAGGGCCGGCTGGTCGACCGTCGGGCCATAGGACAGCCCGTCGGTGCGGTGCTGCTTGATCCAGCCCTTGGCGTCGCGGACCGCCTCGGCGTCATCCGGCGGCGCCAGATCCTCCGGCAGGCCGCGACTGCCCCTGATCGAGGCTGCAGCCGCGAGGAACCAGCACTCGTACTCCTTGACGGCAATGACCACTGCCACCGGTGAGTCGGGCCGCGCCGCCTCGGCCCGCGCCTGCAACGCCGGGCCCAACCTCGCGACGCAATCGTCGTCGGCATCGATGAGGACGAGCACTGCGCCGTCGCCACCGTGGGTCCGAGCGGCGAGGTCAACGTAGCGCTCGAGCTCCGCCTCCTTGAGAAGCGACCCGCGAGCCACCCGGATCGGTTTCGAAACGGTGACGGCTCGGCCCGGCTCGATCTCCGGCACCATCCGTCGCAGCAGGATCGGGACGGCGGCCTTCTCGCCCTCACCCTCGACGATCGGCACCAGCACCAGAGGCTCGGTCACGGGCCGAAGAGCTTGAGCTGATCGGCGTCGACCTGACTGGCGCGCCGGGCGTCGTCGTCGGGTTCGAGCTGGTCGAGGCGGAGCAGCTCCCCGGCGGTGAACAACCGGTCGCGCAGGACGTCCCGGCCAACTCGACTGACCTGACCGATCACCGTCACGCCCTGATCGGCCACGACGGAGAGCAGGCTCGACCCGTCGAGGTCATCCCGGTCGAGCAGCTCTGGGCTGTGGGATGTGATGAGGACCTGCGTGTGCTGCGACGCGTCACCGATGGCATCGAGCAACACCCCGACGGCCGCAGGGTGGAGCGCCACCTCCGGCTCCTCGATGCCGATGAGGGTCGGTGGCCGGCCGTTCGACTGGAGCAGGGCGACGAGCACACCCAAGCCCCGGAGCGTGCCGTCGGACATGTTGGAGGCCGCGAAGGCCCACGGGTCGCGTTGGCCGGCCACCTGCTGACGGAACTCGATGGTCTCCATCGGCCCCACCGACCGCATGGCGACACCTTCCACCCCAGGGGCGACCCGGCGGAGGTACTCGACCACACGGTCGAGCGTCGCCGGGCTGCGCTGGCCGAGGTGGCCGAGGACGCTGGCGAGGTTGCTGCCGTCACGGCGCAACAGGGTGCCGGCATCGGGCTGCTGGAGCGGGCGGATCGCCGCCGGGCTCAGGTTGTAGAAGCCCATCGAGGTGAGCGCGTCGAACACCGAGCGGAACGGCGCCACGTTGCTAGCGCTCACGAGATAGAGCCGATCTTCGGCGACGGCAGGTAGACGCTCCTCGACCGTCGTCTCGACGTCGCCGCCCTGGACCCGGAAGCTGGCCTCCCCCCGGCCGAATTCAATGGTGTGGACGACGCACTCCTCGTCGGTGACGCGGAAGCCCCCGCCCTTCACCGAGCCGACCTTGAACGCGTAGTGCCCGGTGACCCCGTCCGGCAGCCGGAGGTCGAGCCGCACCCCGAAGTTGTGCGGGTGCCCACCCGAGCGGCGCCGCACCTCGTTGATGCCGCCTCGTTCGCGCAGGGCCCCGTCGAGGGTCGTGGACAGGGCGTCGGCGGTGAACCGTAGGGCGTCGAGGAAGTTGCTCTTGCCCGATCCGTTCGGCCCCACGAGGATCGAGAGCGCGCCCAGCTCGACGTCGCACGCCTTGATGCTCTTGTAGCTCTGGACCCGCACGCGGGTGACGAACGGCGGCGGCATCACGTCATCCTCGCGCTGCCTGCGCCCGCCGCTTCGGGCTCGGCGCCGGGGGTGCGCTCCGCCCGGATCCGTTCCAGCAGCACCGACGCCGGCTCGTCGTCCGGATCCTGAGGCACCAACTTCCCGGAGAACGCAGCAGCGAGGATCGAGCGGCGGAGAGCCGATGAGCGACGGCTGGCAGCCACAGTCTCGTCATGGACGCGGTCGAGCCGCGTCGTGTGGTCCTCGAGCTCGGCGATGACCTGATCCTGTTCATCGAGGGAGGGCAGCGGTACGCGCATGGCTTTGACCAGGCCGAGGCTCAGGTTCGGCTGCACGCCTCCGGAGGCGAGGCGACGGTTCTCGTCGTAGCGAGAGTTCAGCCACCACCTCAGGTAACGAGAGCGAAGACGCTCGGGATCAGGCCTGATCGCGGCACAAGCCTGATTGCACGTTGATTCGAGGCCGAGCTCGGCCGCTCGTCCTCGGGTCTTGCCCTCGCCGTACATGGCGACAAGGACCGTGCCCGCCGGCCATAGCTTTACGCTCGTCTCGTGGAGCGCCGCCTTGGTAATGAAAGCCGTCGGCTGACCCACACTCGACTGGTTGAGAGCCCCGCTTGAAACCCACGGGACGTCCCCGTTGTCCCAGTAGCGCTGCTGCGTGCGACTAGGCGTGGCGCCGCTGCCAACGAGCGCGACATCGCCGAGAGGCAGCGCCGGCGCTGGCGTCGCAAAGACCTCTGTCAGGCATCGTCCCCTCAGCACATGAATCCTCTGCGAACATGCGAGTAGCGACGCATCGGCGGCGTCGAGGCGGGAGAGGTGCTCCTCGATGGCGGCGACGATCCGATCCTGCTCCGTCCGTGGGGGCAAGGGGAGCGGCCATGCCTTGAGGACACCTTGTCCGATGTTCTGCTGCGTCGCACCTTTGCCTGCTCGGTTGAGCAAGACTCGCTGGGACCGCAGGAAGTGGAATAGATAGCGATGGCTAATAGACCGATCGTCTGGCTTGACGTACGCGATAGCTTGATTTGTTGCCATCGGGATCCCAGCAATCCCCAGCTTGCCGATCGAGCCGTACATGGCGACGAGTACCGTCCCCACCTCGACGACCTTGGCGCTACTGGCGGCGAGGCCTTCCTCCGTGATCGTTGCCGCGACCTGCGTGACCACCCCGTCGCTGAGATCGCCGATCAGGGCCCAGGGGATATCACCCCCGTGGTACCGACTCTCAGTCCGCCTTGGAGTACCCCCGCTACCCCACCTCCCGATCTCTCCGAGCGTCGCCCACTCCCAGCCCTTCGGCAGGTCGCTCATGCTGCGGCCACCACATCTGTCAGCTCGGCCAACAACGCGTCGAGGTCAGCCCCGAAGAGCTCACGCGCCCGTCCCAGTCCGCCGCGCTGGGAGAACGGTGGGTCGAGGAGCTCTCTCGGCTCGATGCTCAGGCTCGACGCCAGGTGGTCCCGGATGAGGCCCAGCCACTGGACCTGCTCGGCGGTGAAGGCGCGGCCGGCGGTCTGCTGCTGGAGGAGCCAGGCGTCGAAGCGCTCGGCCACCTGCTCGGGGAAGGGGGTCAGCTCGTCGTCGAGGCCGAGGGTGAAGCGCACCAGCGACACGACGTTGGTGAGCACCGTGCCGGCCGAGCCCCGCACCTTCGCGGCGTCGAGGGTCTCGTGCGCCTCCCACAGGCGTTCGGCCGTCCAGCGGTGCGGCGGACGGCCGATGGCCTCGGCCAGCTCCTTGACGTCGCGATAGCTGAGGCGCTGGGCGTAGGGCCGGCTGTAGAGCACCTGGAGCGCGGTGATCTCGTCGCGGTGCTCCTCCAGAAACGCCCTGAACGACTCGATGGTGTCCTTGGCGCGAGCCGTGGCGTCGACGGCGAACTCGGCACGGGTCACCGTGTCGACGCTCAGCTCGTCGATCACCTGCTCAAAGCTCCTCTGCACCTCCACCAGCTGCTCCCGCAGGTCCGGGTTGGCAGCGAGGGGGCGCAGCGCCTCGGCGAAGAGCGTCGCCTTGGCCCGGGCGACGTCGTCCTCGCCCGGCTCGGCCCCACCGCCCGCCCGCCGGGCCTCGGCCTCCTGTAGGTCGGGATCGATGGCGTCGATCAGGCCGTGCTCGATGGACGCCAGCGAGCGCCCGGCCGCCTCCTCGATCCGCTCCCGGTCGACGGTCCCGATGCGACTGTCGATGCGGGCCAGACGCGAGGCCAGGGTCGAGACCAGGTCCTCGCTGCTGTGGCCCAGCGACACCTGGTGGAGGAGCTTGGCCAGGGCGACGCCACGCTTGCGCTCGAGCGGCGTGGACTCGATGAGCTTCGTCTCGGTCACCCCCACGGCATCGACGAGGACGAACCGGTCCTTGTGGACGGCATCAGGCGTGACGTCGCGCAGGTCGTCGTCGGGGATCGTGCGCACGCCGCGGCCCTTCATCTGCTCGAAGAAGGTCCGCGAGCGCACCATCCGCATGAACACGACCATCTCCAACGGCTTCACGTCGGTGCCGGTGGCGATCATGTCGACGGTGACGGCGATGCGCGGGTTGTAGCCGGTGCGGAACTCCTGGAGGAGCGCCTCGGGCTTCCTGCCGTCGGACGCCTTGTAGGTGATCTTGGCGATGACGTCGTTGCCCTTGCCCAGCTCCTCACGGGCGATGCGCACGATGTCCTCGGCGTGGGAGTCGTCCTTGGCGAAGATCAACGTCTTCGGGATGTGGCGCAGCCGTCCCCGGTCGTCGAGCTCACGGCCGGGGAACATGGCCGGCAGGTTGTCCCGCACCGCTCGCACCACGGTGCGGATCTGGTCCATCGACACGACGCGCCGGTCGAGCTCGCGCGCCTCGTAGGTGAGGTCCTCGTCCACCTCCCGCAGGCGCACGTCACGCGTCTCGCGGTCGCGGAACTCGGTCCAGTACCCGGCCTCGATCGTGGAGCCGGACTCCCCGATCGACGTCGAGAGGCGGAACACGTCGAAGTCGACGTTGACCCCGTCGGCCACCGCCTGGGGGAACCCGTACTCCATCACCAGGTTCTGGTGGAAGAAGCCGAAGGTCTGCTTGCCCGGCGTCGCCGTGAGGCCGATCAGGAAGGCGTCGAAGTACTCAAGCACCTGGCGCCAGACGCCGTAGATCGAGCGGTGGCACTCGTCGACGATGACCACGTCGAAGGCCTCGATGGGGAGAGCTGCGCTGTAGTCGACCTCGACGGGGCGGTCGGGGGTCAGCTCGTAGGCCGAGGTCTCGTCGACCGTCTCGTCGAGATCCGCGTCCCCTCGGAGCATCGAGTACACCCGCTGGATGGTGCCGATGCACACGCTCGCCACAGGATCGACCTGGTTGTGGCTGAGGTGCTGGACGTTGTAGAGCTCGGTGAACTTGCGGCCCGAGCCGGGCACCTCGAAGCCCTGGAACTCCTTGAGGGTCTGGCGGCCGAGGTTGCCCCGGTCGACCAGGAAGAGGATGCGTCGA
>NZ_DATLXO010000044.1:0-11937 GCF_035575815.1 Iamia sp. | reverse complement strand
GGGTCCCCGGTGAGCCCGGTGTGGCACAAGCGGCGCTGGGCCTGTCGGGAACCGGAGTGCCCGGTCGGGTCCTGGTCATCGACGTCATCGAGGGCCGCCAAGGCCCCGAGCTCGGTACCTGGCTGGGTCGCCAACCGAAGTGGTGGAAGGACGCGGTGACCGCCACGGTGACCGACCTGCACGAGCCGTTCCGCAAGGCCCTCGCCGCTCATCTCCCCAACGCGGTCGCAGTCGCGGATCCGTTCCCCGTCGTGGGGGTCGGGACCCGGGTGGTGGATCGGACCCGACGCCGGGTCCAACACACCGCCGCCCACATCGCCCACCGTCGCAGTAGCGGCACCTCGAGCTCGCGCATCGAGCGGCGGAAGATGCCATCAGCGTCGCCTCGCCCACCGAGGCCCGGCTGGCCGCTCTGGTCGTCCTCGGCCACCGGTCCTGACAGGCTCTGAACCCCGGAGGGCTCGGGACCGTCCGAGCACGCAGGTGGAGGTCCTGCCCAACGAGAGGATGTCTAGGGTGCGGTCGGTGAGCCGACGCCTGCAGGCCGCCGCCGAGACGCTGCGCGCCAACTTCTTCTTCCTCCCAGCCGTGGCGGTCGTCGCCGCTTTCGTCGCGGCCCGAATAGCCGTCGGTGTCGAGGCCGGCACGTGGGTCGGCGAGTCTACGGTGGACAACGCCCGTGCGGTGCTCTCAACGGTGGCGGCCGCCACCATCACATTTGCCAGCATCTCGTTCTCGGTGTCGCTGCTCATCATGCAACTGGGCTCGCAGCAGTTCTCTCCCCGCGTCATCCACGGGCTTACCCGCGACCCGTTCCACCGGCGGGTGATCGCCGTGGTCCTGGCGACGTTCACCTTCTGCCTCGTCACCCTGCAGAGGGTACGGGGACCGCTCTCGGATGGGGGCAACGAGGTCGTGCCGGACTTCTCAGTTGCGGTCGGCCTTCTACTCGGGCTGCTTGCGGTCCTCGCCATCGTCGCCGCGATCCACCACACCTCTCAACAGATGGATGTCAGCGTCATTCTCGGTCGCATCGTGGACGAAGCCGTCCGCACCTCGTCAGCTTCTCACGCCGGCCCGTCGGCCCTGAGCACGCGGGAGGCGCCCACACTCCCCGACCACCCCGCACCTACCGTGATCCGATTCGCCGCCGACGGGTGGGTGCGCCAGGTCGACCGCGTTGCCCTCCTGGCGCTCGGCGAACCGGGAGGCGTCGTCGAGCTGGACACCGACACGGGTCGCTACGTCATCGCGGGCACGGCCCTGTGTCGCGTGAGCCCCCCGGTCGGGCGCGACCGGTTGGACGGCGCCGCACGCGCGGCTCGCGCCGCCGTCCGTCTCGGCCCCACTCGGACCATGGGCGAGGACAGCGGGTACGGCGTGCGCCAGCTCGTGGACGTGGCCTTGCGGGCGCTCTCGCCGGGGGTCAATGACCCGACGACGGCGCAGGATGCGATCTTCCACCTCGGCACGGTCCTTGCGGCCCGGTTCACCGCGCCGGCCATCCCGACTGCTCACCGCGACGACGAGGGCAGGCACCTGCTGGCGCCCCACTCCATGACCGACGTGGACCTCGCTGAGCTGGCCGTCTCCGAGCTGCGGGCTGCCGCCGCGGATCAGCCCATGGTGTGCATCTACCTCTTGGAGATGATCGCCGGCGTGATCGACGCCGCCGGGGCCAGCGGCGACGCCCATCGGGCTCGGCCGCTGCTGGCCCAGGCGCACCTGGTACTCGAACACGTCGACGCGGCCGACATCGTCGAGCCGGACCGACATCGCGTGCGCCACGCCCACGCCAAGCTGTTCGGCGCCTGATCGACCCTCCGCGTGACGCGCCTGTGCCCCTGGTTTGCGTCTGAGACCCCATGGCCTTCGGCCTCCACGATGGATGAGGATCGCTCGCACCGCTCCGACGCTCTGACCTGGGACCGGACCGCTATTCACTACTCAGCCCCAGACGGCGGAACCTTGGACCGATGTCCCCCGTGATGGTGGACATCGGTCCGAAGCTCGCGGTGGCGATGGTGTGACCGTTAGCGGGAGTAGACCCGCACGTAGTCGATCTCGAGGTTCGCCCCGCCGCCGGAGGGGTTGTACCCGGCGGCGACGGTGGCGGGGCTGACGCCGGGGGCACCCACCCACGCCGAGAGGATCAGCTTGTGGGGCCGGTCCATGCCGAAGGGGTTGGGGAAGGCGCCGGCGGGGTTCTTCCAGCCGCCGGCGATCTCGAGCACGCGGGTGCCCGTCGGGGTGACCCTCCAGGTGCCGTGCTTGTCGAACAGGGCGATCTGGCGACCGTCGAGGTAGAAGCGGATCTGCATCGTGGTCGGGTCGGCCGGGTCGGTCGGCTCCCACTCGACGGCGTAGGTGTGCCATGCGGTGACGTCGTAGTCGAGCTGCTGGAGGTTCTGCATCCCGCAGGTGCCCTCGCAGGTGTAGTTGTAGTGGATCGCCGGCTTGTAGCGGCTGATGTTGGGCTCGGCGCTCTTGCCGATGTACTCCCAGACATCGATCTCGGTGGGGTTGTCCTTCGTCCACCCGGCGCCGCCGTTGCCGTGGGTCCAGAAGCCGCCCCAGAGGTGGTTGCCCGCATGGGTCCAGCGCCCTCGGGCGACGAAGCGGCCGCCGGCCTGCTCGAAGCGGCCCCAGGTGTTCATCCCGGCACCGGACTGGGCCTGCCCGGCGGTGCAGCCGCCGTTGGCCTTGCGGGTGCGCATGACGAGCTTGCCGCCGGCGACCGACACGTTGTCGTCCCGGGCGCAGGTCGAGGCCTTGGGTGACTCCACCGTGTCGCCCTTGCCCTGGTCATACACGTTCCACTTGACGGGGTCGACGCTCGAGCCGTTGAACTCATCGGCGAAGGTGAGCCTCCAGCCCGACGGCGGCGCCGGCGTCGGCTCAGGCACGGTCGGCAAAGGGGTCGGTGCGGCCGGTGGGCCGACGACGAGCGTGGGGGCGTTGGTGGCCTGGCCGGCGGCAGCCGCGCCCTCGGAGGACAGCAGCTCGAGCTCATAGGGGCTGGTCGTGGTGAAGGCCAGGTGCGCCTGGCCTCCGTCCACCCGGATGCCCCGGACGGAGATGGCGTGACGGGTGTCCGCCGCCGTGGCCGGGAGGGTGCCCACCTGGGTCCCGAGCGCCGGGCGGTCGTTGTGGGTCGTGCCGTCGGAGAAGGAGCCCACGTTGCGGACCTGCAGGTTGAAGCCGGCCTGGCGGGCGTAGAGGTGCACCGTCCCGTCCACCGTGGGGGCGGAGCCGGCGACGGGGAACGAGGCGTAGCCGATCTTGGTCTTGCCGCCACTGGCCATGACGCGCATCACGACGTCGTTGCCTCGCGTGGCCGTGGGTTGACTCGACACCGTGAAGGTGTCGAGATCGGTCCGAACGGTCCGGGGGGCCGGTGCCGGCGCGGGCATGGCCTCGGGGTCGCAGGCGGCGGCGACGGTGACGAGGAGGACGGCGAGGGCGACGGCCGGGAGCCGACGGCGCAGGACGGGAAGCGCGAGCATGGACCTGGGTTCTGTGGAGGCGAGACTGCACCCCCATCGGGGGTCGCGGCGCCACTGTGAGCGGTAGACCGCCGGTCTCTCCGGGCCTGCTCATCCACCCTGCGTGGGACCGGAGACTCCATCCATGGTCAGCCCCGGTACGGGCCGGTGCGTCAGCGGAAGACGAGCAGGTCGGCAGGAGCCCGCTCGTCGGTCAGCACCTCGGCGTCGCCGATGTAGCGGTCGACCGCCGGGCCCTCGACCAGCTCGCCATCCGCCGGGGCGATGGCGAGCTCGGGGAGCGGCGCGGAGGAGGCCAGCAGGATCTGGTTCACGGCCCGATGCCCGGGCACCCCGCCGCGGGGCAAGATAACCGCCACGTGGGCGAAGCGATCGGCGAGGGTCGCGAGCTGGGCGCGAGCGAAGTCGCTGTCGGCTCCGTCGATCACGTTCATCGCGTAGACGCCGCCGGGTCGCAGGATCCGGTCGATCTCGGTCACCACCTCGGCGGTGGTGAGGTGCCATGGCACGGACTGGCTGCCGAAGGCGTCCCCGACGACGAGGTCTGCACTGTCGGTCGGCCGGTCGTCGAGGGCCAGGCGAGCATCGCTCACCGTGACCCGCAGGGTGTCGCTGCGCACCAGCCCGAGCTCGTCCTCAGCCAACCCCACCAGGTCGCCGTCGATCTCGAGCACCTCGTTCGTGCTCGCCGGCCGGGTCGCCTCCACGTAGCGCGGGAAGCTGAAGCCCCCACCTCCGATGTGCACCGCGTCGAGCGGTCCGTCGGGCAGGCCGTCAGCCACATCGGCGAGCAGCCGCACGTAGCGCAGGCCGAGGTTGGTGGGATCGTCGAGGTCGACGTACGCGTGGCGGAGCGTGTCGAGGTAGAGGGTCCGGCCGGTGGCCAGCTTCGGATCGTCGACGATGCGAACACAGAAGTAGGAGGTCTCGAGCTGGCACTGGCTCGGGCTCGATGCGCCCATGAAGCCCATGGCCAGCACCACGGCGACGGTGGGCACGTCGGGTCGGCGCCCGAGCCGCACCCAGACGGCGACGCCGACGAGGACCAGGATCGCCCCCACGCCCAACACGATCGCCCTCGACGTCAACGTGGCGACCAGGACGAACCCGGTGAGGAAGGTGCCGGCGAGGGCGCCGATGGTGCCGGCCGCCGAGAGACCGCCGACCACCGTGCCCGTCTCGTCGAGCCGGGCCAGGCGGATCTTGGCGATGATCGGGCTGATGGCGCTCAGCACCACGGCCGGCCCGAAGAACGCGGCGGTGGTCAGCACCACGATGGCCACCGGCCCCTCGCCCACCCCGGGCCCCAGCGTGGTGACGATCGGCAGTGACAGCCACGTCAGGGCGCCGCCGGCGACGAGCAGGGGCCCGAGCAGAGGGCGGGGCTCGCGGTGGTCGGCCAGCCACCCGCCCAGGCCGGCCCCGACGGCGATGCCCGCCAGCATGGTGCCGATGATCCCGGTGAAGGTCTCGAGCGAGATCCCCACGTAGGGGGCCATCAGTCGCCCGGCGATGATCTCGAGCACGAGCACGGCGGCGGACGAACCGAACACGGCCGCGCTGGCCTTCCACGATCGCATCGGTGCATCTTGGCCGCCGACGCCCGAGCGCCCGAACCGGGAGGTCCGAGCGCCCCCACCGCGCCGCGCCGGCGCGGCGATCAGCCCTCGGCCACGTCGGTGACCCGGACGACGGCCTCTCCCGTCTCGTCGGAGGCGACCAGGTCGACCTGGGCCCGGATGGTCCAGCCGTGGTCACCGGCCGGGTCCGACAGGGTCTGGCGCACGTCCCAGTGCTCGGGGTGCTCCTCGACGCCGAGCAGGACGGGGTTGCGGGCGTCGGGGTCGATGGCGACCGAGTCGTACTCCGCGAAGTAGGGCTTCATCGCCTCGTACCATCGCTCGGCGGTCCACCCGTCGTCGCCGTCGAGCTCGCCGAGGGCCGTCCACCGTTGGGCGACGACCAGCTCGACCCGTCGGAACATGGCGTTGCGCACCAGCACCGTGAAGGCCCGCCGGTTGGCGGTGAGCGGCGGAGGCGCCCGGTCGATGGGCTCCTCGGCGGGCGGCCCGACGCTGCTCACCGGGTGCCGCAGGGCGTCCCACTCGTCGAGCAGGCTGGAATCGACCTGGCGCACGATCTCGCCCAGCCACTCGGTGATGTCGACCAGCTCCTCGGTCTTGGTGTCCTCGGGGACGGTCTTGCCGAGCGTCTTGTACGCGTCGGTCAGGTACCGCAGCACGGTGCCCTCGACCCGGGCCAGCTGGTAGTGGCGGACGTAGTCACTGAAGCCCATGGCCCGCTCGTACATCTCGCGCACCACCGACTTGGGGCGCAGCGGGGTGTCGGCCACCCAGGGGTGGTTCTGGCGGTAGAGGTCGAACATGGGCTCGAGCAGCTCGGCCAACGGCTTCGGGTGGGTGATCGTGTCGAGCTCGGCCATGCGCTGGTCGTAGTCCATGCCCTCGGCCTTCATCCGCCCCACCGCGTCACCCTTGGCCTTGTTGACCTGGGCCGAGATGACCGGCCGAGGGTCCTCGAGCACCGACTCGATGACCGAGACCACGTCGAGGGCGTGGGTCGGGCTCTCGGGATCGAGCAGGTCCAGGGCGGCCAGCGCGAAGGGGGAGAGGGGCTGGTTGAGGGCGAAGTCGGGCTGCAGCTGAACAGTGACACGGACCGTGCGGCCCTTCTCGTCGGGTCCCTCCAGCTCCTCGACCACGCCCCCCTCGATCAGGGCCCGCTCGATCTCCGCCGCCCGCACCAGGTGCAGCTCGCGCTGGGCCTCGGTCTCGAAGTTGTCGGTGAGCAGCCGGTGCAGCGCGGCGCGCCCGTCACCGGGGCGGTCGAGCACGTTGATCAGCATCGAGTGGGTGACCGACAGGCTCGAGGTGAGCGGTTCGGGGTCGGCCGCCACCAACCGGGTGAAGGTGGGCTCACCCCACGAGACGACCCCGTCGGGAGGCCGCTTCTTCACCAGCTTGCGCTTCTTGCCGTCCGCGCCGGACCTGGCTGCCGCCTTGGCGGCGGCCTTGGCGTTCTCGATGGCGTGCTCGGGGGCCATGACCACCACGGTGCCCAGGGTGTCGAACCCGGCCCGCCCGGCCCGGCCGCCGATCTGGTGGAACTCCCGGGCGCTCAGCAGGCGGTTCGACACCCCGTCGTACTTCGACAGGGCGGTCAGCACCACCGTGCGGATCGGGACGTTGATGCCCACGCCGAGGGTGTCGGTGCCGCAGATGACCTTGAGCAGCCCGGCCTGGGCCAGGCGCTCCACGAGACGCCGGTACTTCGGGAGCATGCCGGCGTGGTGGACGCCCACCCCGTGGCGCACGAAGCGCGACAGGGTCTTGCCGAACCCTGCGGCGAAGCGGAAGTCACCGATCAGCTCGGCGATGGCGTCCTTCTCCTCGCGGGTGCAGAGCTTGAGGCTCATGAGCGACTGGGCCCGCTCGGCCGCTCCGGCCTGGGTGAAGTGGACGATGTAGACGGGTGCACCGCCCGTGGCGAGCAGCTCGTCGAGGGTCTCGGTGAGCGACACCATGCGGAAGTCGTGCACCAGGGGCACCGGGCGCGAGGCGGAGCGCACGACGGCGACCGGTCGTCCGGTGCGCCGCTCGAGGTCCTCCTCGAAGCGGGTGACGTCGCCGAGGGTCGCGGAGAGCAGGACGTGCTGGGCGTTCGTCAGCTCGAGCAGGGGTACCTGCCAGGCCCAGCCCCGGTCCGGGTCGGCGAAGTAGTGGAACTCGTCCATCACCACCTGGCCGACCGGCGCGGCGCGGCCCCACCGCAGGGCCATGTTGGCCACGATCTCCGCCGTTGCGCAGATGATCGGGGCGTCGGGGTTCACCGCCGCGTCACCGGTCATCATCCCCACCCGTTCGGCGCCGAAGGTGGCCGACAGCTCGAAGAACTTCTCCGACACCAGGGCCTTGATGGGGGCGGTGTAGAAGCTGCGCCGCCCGTCGGCCAGCGCCGCGAGGTGCGCCGCGGTGGCGATGAGGCTCTTGCCCGACCCCGTCGGCGTGTTCACGATCACGTGGGAGCCGGCGACGATCTCGAGCAGCGCCTCCTCCTGGGCCGGGTAGAGCGCCAGTCCCCGGTCCTCGACCCAGGCCATGAAGGCGTCGATCACCAGCTCGGGGTCGCCCGGGGGCGGCACCCGGTCACCGAGGGAGAGCGGAGTCGTCGTGGTGCCGGTCACGGCGTCGATGGTACGGAGCCGGAGGGGGCCGTCGTCGCGGAGGGCAGCGCAGGGCGACGGCGTCCTGCGCTGACCCCGGCGCGGGGTCCAGACGACGTCAGGGGGTGCGGGCCGCGGCGGCCGCGTCGTCGATGGCCTCGGCGATGGCGTCGCCCTGGGCCGCGGGACGCAGTCGCGAGGCCAGGGCCGTCTGACCGAGGCTCTGGACCAGCACGGCGCGCCCCTCGGCCCGCAGCACCACCAGACCCCGGCTGTCCGCCACGGCACCCACCACCTGATCCCACGGCACCCGGTGGGTGCGCAACAGCGAATAGACGGTGACCCCGCCATCGTCGAGACGCACCCGGATCCGGGCGCCCCGCAACAGCACGGCGCCGAGCCCGAGGCCGATGAGGTAGAGCTCGGTGGCCGACCCACCGCTCGGCGACCGGCCCGGGTCGGCCACCAGGAGCAGCACGAAGAGCACCAGGAACGCACATCCCGCTGCTCCGCAGAAGGCCACGAGCGCCACGTTGCGGTAGGTGCGGGGGCTCACGGCCGGAGTCTGGCAGGAGGAGCGTCGCCCAACCGCCCGGTCAGGCGACGCGGAGGTTGACCTCGATGTTGCCGCGGGTGGCGTTGGAGTACGGGCACACCTCGTGGGCGCGGGCCACCAGGGCATCGGCCGCGTCCCCCTCGAGCGCCGGGAGGCTCACGTCAAGCTCGACGGTGAGGCCGAACCCGCCGGACTCGGTCGCCCCGATCCCGACGCTGGCGGAGACCTCGCTGCCCTCCACGGTGGTCTTGTCGTCGCCGGCGACGACCTTCAGAGCGGAGTGGAAGCACGCCGCGTACCCGATGGCAAAGAGCTGCTCCGGGTTGGTCGCACCGCCGGGCCCACCCATCTCGGAGGGGACCTTGAGGTCAACCTCGAGCAGGCCGTCCTCGGTGGTGGCGTGGCCGTTGCGGCCGTCCCCGGTGGCGGTGGCGGTGGCGGTGTAGAGCACCTTCATGGCGGGTCTCCCTCGGTCGGCGACCGTCGGTCGGTCGCGTCGCATCGAGTGTGCCCGGTCCGAGGTGGTCCGACTCGGGCGCCGAGCGCGCCGCGCCCGGCCGGTGCGGCGGTCGAGCGGGCTCGACCGAGGACCATCGCGACGGGGAGGCTGAGGCCATGGACCCCGCCGTCGCCCGTCGGCTCTGGAGCCGGTTCGAGCCGTACCACGCCGTCACCTACTTCTCGCCCGCCGCCCGTCAGGCCTGGACCGACGCCGGCGTCTCGGGTTTCTGGCGCGGGTACTTCGCGGGTCGGGCCGCCGCGTTCGGACCCGTCCCGGCGCCCGTGGTCACCGCCGCCTTCCACAACTTCCACCCCCGGATGGTCGAGCGGGCGATCCCCGACGTGTGGGAGCGCATCACCCCGGCCGAGGCCGGCCGGGTTCGCCTGCAGGGAGCGGTGGCCGCCCTCGACGCGATCCTGGGTCGGCCCTTGCCGGCCGAGCGGGAGCTGGCCCCGATCCTCCGGGCGGCCGCCGGCGCCGCGACGGGGGAGGGGCGCCCGGTGTTCGCCGCCCACACCGCACTCGACTGGCCCGACGGCGATCGGGCCACGGTGTGGCACGCCTGCACGCTGCTGCGCGAGCACCGCGGCGACGGCCACGTGGCTGCTCTCGTCGCCGTCGACGTGGACGGCTGCGAAGCCCAGGTCCTGGCGGCCGCCGCCGGATGCTCGCCCCGAGCCGTCACCCAGCCGAACCGGGGGTGGAGCGACGACGAGTGGGACGCAGCGATCGCCCGCCTGGCCGGACGGGGCCTGGTGGCGTCGGGCACGGGCACCGCCACCACCGCCGGACGGGAGCTCCGGGCGCGGGTCGAGGACGCGACCGACCGCGCCGCGCTGCGGCCGTGGGCCACGCTCGGAGCGGATGTGGTGGCACGGGTCGAGGAGCGGCTCGAGGTCGTCGTCGCCCCCATCAGGGCGAGCGGCCTCATCCCCGAGCCCAGCCCCATCGGGTTGCCGCCCGGGCGTCTCTGACGCGGGGTGGGTCGAGAGGCACCCTCTATGCTCGCCCCCACGTGTTCGCCCTCACCAACACCGTGCAGGCCTACCCGTGGGGCGCGCCCGACGGCGTCGCCGACCTGGTCGGCAGGGCGCCCTCCGGGGGCCCCGAGGCCGAGCTCTGGATCGGGTCCCACCCCGCCGCCCCGTCGCGCCTCGACGACGGTCGTACCCTCGACGCCGTGGAGGGGAAGGAGGCGGAGGCGATCCTGGGCGCCGAGGTCGTCGAGCGCTTCGGCGTCCGGCTCCCGTTCCTGCTCAAGCTGCTCGCCATCGGCGCCCCGCTGAGCATCCAGCTCCACCCGTCGGCCGAGCAGGCCGAGGCCGGCTTCGCCCGCGAGGAGGCGAGCGGCAGGGCTCGTGACGACCCCGGTCGCTCCTACCGCGACGCCTACACCAAGCCCGAGGTCCTCGTGGCCGTGCGGCCCATGTGGGTGCTGGCCGGGCTCCGACCCGGTGCCGACGCCGCCGCCGCGCTGCGGGGGCTGGATGACCCGGCGGTCGCCGACCTCGCCCGCCTGGTCGCCGACGCGCCCGACGCCCGCGACGCCCTGATCGCGCTGGTGACCGCGCCCGAACAGCAGGGGGCGGTCTGGGCGCAGGCAGCCTCCAGCGCCGCGGATGAGGGCGACCCGGCGCTCGGCTGGGTGTCGCGCCTCGCCCGGCAGCACCCCGGCGACCCGACCGCCCTGGTGCCCCTCGTGCTCCGTCTCCACCGGCTGGAGCCGGGCGACGGCGTGTTCCTGCCCGCCGGGGTGCCCCACGCCTACCTCGACGGGGCCGGCGTCGAGCTGATGGGCGCATCCGACAACGTGGTGCGGGGCGGCCTGACCTCGAAGCACGTCGACGAGGAGGAGCTGGTCGCCCTCCTCGCCCCGCCGGGCACCGACGCGGCGCGGTTGGCCGGCGACGACGTGGCCCCCGGCACCCGTCGCTACGCCCCGGGCGTGGCGGAGATCACCCTGCACCGCATCGACCCCGCCGGGGGGCCGGTGCGGGCGCCCGAGCGGCCCCCCGGCCCGGCCCTGGCCTTCGCCCTCGGCGCCGCGGCCGAGGTCGCGTCCAGCGGCGAGCGCACCATCCTCGACCACGGGCGGGCCGCCCTCGTCCCCGCGGATGAGCGCGAGGGGTGTGTGCTCACCGGCCCGGGCACCGTCTGGTGGGCCACGATCGGCGACGTTTCGCCGGGCGCCTAGGTGGCCCGGCGCCGGCGGCGACCCCGGTCCTTCTACGCCCGCCACCCGCTGGAGGTCGCCCCCGACCTCATCGGCTCGGTCCTCGTGCACGGTGGCCGGAGCGGCCGGATCGTGGAGGTCGAGGCCTACTGTGGCGCCGACGATCCGGGGAGCCACGCGTTCCGCGGGCGGACGCCCAGGACCACGACCATGTTCGGCCCGGCGGGGCACCTCTACGTCTACTTCTCCTACGGCCTGCACTGGTGCGCCAACGTGGTGTGCGGCGCCGAGGGGGAGGCCGGCGCGGTGCTGCTGCGCGCCGTCGCCCCGGTGACCGGGATCGAGGCCATGCGCGCCGCGCGCGCCCGGGCCCGGCGCGAACGCGACCTCACCGCCGGACCGGCGCGCCTGTGCCAAGCCTTCGGCGTCGACGGCTCCTTCGACGGGACCGACCTGGTGAAGGCCGAGCGGGGGCTGACCATCGTCGACGACGGCGCCGTTGCACCACCGGCGGCGGCGAGCACGCGCGTCGGCCTCTCCTCGGGCGAGGACCTGCCGTGGCGCTGGTACGTCCGCGGGGACCCCAACGTCTCGGGGCGACCCCGATGATCACGCCCGGCGAGCGCGAAGGAAGCCCGTGACCCGCCCGAGCGGCGAACCCGACCTGCGCTGGGAGGTGCTGGCGGCCGGTGACGGCCGGATCGTTCCCCGGCCCGGTGACCGCGGCCGGGCCCGGGCCCTCGTGGCCGACGCCCGCCTCGACCCCTCGCTCGACTGGTTGCGGCCCCGGGTGCTCGCCCTCTGCGATGCTCCGCCTGACCCGTTCGACCGGGCCACCCTGCCCGACCACCTGACCGCCTCGGCGGTCGTCGTCGGGGCGCGACGCGGTGCCCTGCTGCTCCACCACCGCAAGCTGGGGAGGTGGCTCCAGCCCGGCGGCCACGTCGACGGTGACGGCAACCTCCTCGCCGCCGCCTGCCGGGAGGCCCACGAGGAGACCGGGATCGAGGGCCTGGT
>NZ_DATLXO010000043.1:0-10214 GCF_035575815.1 Iamia sp. | reverse complement strand
ACCGAGGCATCACGGCGGGCGCGCTGGGCCCGCCGGTGGGCCAGGAACGCTCGCAGGAGCAGGCCAACGCCGGCGGCGGCGACGAACCAGAGGCCCCAGTAGTGGGTCCAGAGCAAGGCCCCGGTCAGCGCCACGAGCAGGGCGAGGCGGGGCCGGTCGGGCCGGCGCACGGCGTGGTCGGCGACGAGCCAGCCCGCCAGCACGAGCACCATGACCAGCTCGTACATGCGGGCTTCGGTGGCGTAGCGCAGCACGAAGGGGTTGAGCGTCACGAGCAGGGCGGCCGCCCACCCGGCTCGGCGTCCGCCGATGCGTCCGGCGGTGGCGAAGGCCAGGGGGATCAGGGCGAGGCCGACCACACCCGAGAGGAGCCGCACGGCGGTGTCGCCGTCGCCGACCACGTCCTGCCAGACGTGGAGCAGCACGTAGTAGAGCGGTGGGTGGCCGTCGCGCCTCAGGGCCCCGGGGATCTCACCGAGGGGCAGCGCGGCGATGTTGGCGCTGAGGGCCTCATCGAGCCACAGCGGGGAGCGCTGGACGACCCGCAGGGCCAGGCCGAGGAGGGCGACGCCCGCCAGGGCGACGAGGTCGAGAACCCGAGCCCACGCCTGGCGGGGCCGGGGCACCTCGACGTCCGGCCACGGGTCCCAGCGGTGGTCGCCCGCCGGCGTCGGGGTCGGGGCCGGTCCGGGGTCGTCGGCGGGAACGTCGGAAGGCACGCGCGGAACGGTAGGTGACACGTGGTCGCGGAACGCGCATCGGTGGCCGGGCCGGTCACCGCGACCGGCGACGGTCTCCGAGGCGGTGTCAGGGGGTGGCGGGCTCGCGATCGGCGGGGTCGCCGGGGGCCAGGGGTGGGGGCACGACCGACAGCGCCGGCCGGTCGCGCCGCAGCGCCTGCAGTGGCTTCTCCAGCCCGTGCCAGCTGGCCGCGGCGGCGAGCGTGCCGAGGACGAAGGCGCCGCCGACCAGCACCGGGATGGGGACCTCCGCCGGGGGACGGTCGAGCCAGCCCGGCACCTGTTGCAGCAGGTCGAGGTGCCACAGGTACAGGGCGTAGGACACCGCGCCCAGCCAGACGACGGGGCGAGACGTCAGGCCCGAGCGCAGCACACCCCGGTCCTGGTCGCCGAAGACGGCCGGGACGAGGAGGGTGACGGCGACGAGCCCGAACGCGGCCTGCCTCGCCTGCCAGTACCCGCCCTGGTAGCCGCCGTTGAGGCTGGGCTCGCCCAGCCCGTAGGCGAAGGCCAGCCAGGTCGCGGCGGCGGCGGCCCACCACGCCCCGGCGGGCTGGGCCAGCCGGTCGAGCCGGGCCCGGAGCGCAGGGTCGCGGTCGGCGGCCACCGAGAGCACAGCGACGAGCATGCCGAGGGCGAAGAGGTCGACGGTGTTGGGCAGCCACGAGAACGACACCTGGCGCATGGTCACGGGCTGGCCGTCGCCTCCGATGGCCCAGACCCGGTCGATGCCCGACATCACGGCGCGAGAGGCGTAGCCGGCGACGAACAGCACGACGGCGCCTCCCGCCTCGACGGCCACCGTCGGGCGCCCCGGCTCGCCGACCCGGCTCGCAACCCGCCGCACGAGGAACGCCCAGAGGGGGATGAACAGGTAGAAGCTCATCTCGGTGTTCAGGCTCCACGCCGGGACGATGCCGGCGAGGGTGGTGTAGGGGTCGTAGATCTGCACGAACAGGTAGAAGCGCCAGGGCTGGTCGCCCACCGTCACCCACCCCAGGGCCCACAGCACAGTCAGCGCGGCCCAGTACGCGGGCACGATGCGGAGGATCCGCCGCCACCAGAAGCGGTGGGCACCGATGGCGGGTCGCCCCTCGACGCGGGCCACCACGAACGGGCGGTAGAGCAAGAAGCCGGAGATGACGAAGAAGATCGACACGCCCATGTCGAGGACCGCCACCGGGGTGTAGAGCCCACCGGCAGCGTCGGGCCCGGCGAGGGTGACGCCGTGGTAGACGACCACCGCGCCCGCGGCGAGCGCTCGCAGCCCCTCGAAGCACGGGAAATACCGAGCCCGGCCGACCACGCGAGTACCCTCGACCGGGTCGGTCGGCAGTGTCGTCGGGATGTCCGCGGGACGGCTGACCATGAGGACCGCACTGTACTGGTCGGCTCCTGTCCGGTCGCGGTGATCCCCGCGCGCCGGAGGGCCGTCGGCCCCGCCGAGACCGCGAGAGAGACACCACCGTCAGATGAGCGCCGAAACCCCCGCCCCCCGCCCCGACGACGTGCCCCACCCCCCCGGAGTCGAAGGTGACGTCGTGGTCATCGGAGCCGGCCCCGCCGGCCTGACCGCGGCCTACCAGCTCCACAAGTACGGCGTGCCGTCCACGATCCTCGAGGCCGACGACATCGTCGGCGGCATCAGCCGCAGCCCCGAGCGCGACGGGTGGCGCTTCGACATCGGGGGCCACCGCTTCTTCACCAAGGTGAAGGAGGTCGAGGACCTCTGGCACGAGATCCTCCCCGCGGAGGACTTCCTCCTCCGCCCCCGCAAGAGCCGCATCTTCTACGACGGCAAGTTCTTCGACTACCCGCTGAAGGCGTCGAACGCGCTGAAGAACCTCGGACCGGTCGAAGCCGTGCGCTGCGTGGCCTCCTACGGGTGGGCCCGGGTCCGCCCGCCGAAGGACCAGACCAACTACGAGGGCTGGCTCGTCGCCCGCTTCGGCTGGCGCCTGTACCGCACGTTCTTCAAGACCTACACCGAGAAGGTCTGGGGGGTGCCGGTCAGCTCGATGCCCGCCGATTGGGCCGCCCAGCGCATCAAGGAGCTCTCCCTCGGCAAGGCGATCGTCAACGCCTTGCTGCCCAAGCGGAACCAGAAGGACATCGCCTCGCTGATCGAGGAGTTCCAGTACCCGAAGTACGGGCCCGGGATGATGTGGGAGGTCTGCCGCGACAAGGTCGAGGCCCAGGGCTCGATGGTCCACATGGAGACCCGCGTCACCAAGATCCGCCACACCGACGGCTTCGCCGTCGAGGTCACCGCGACCCATCCCGACGGCACCTCCAGCACCCACCCGGCGGGCCACGTGATCTCCTCCATGCCGATCTCCCAGCTGCTCTTGGCCATGGACCCGCCGCCGCCGGCCGACGTGATGGCTGCCGCCGACGGCCTCGCCTACCGCGACTTCCTCACCATCGCCCTCGTGGTGCCCGACGACGACATCCCGTGGACCGACAACTGGATCTACGTCCACGACCCGAAGGTCGAGGTCGGACGGATCCAGAACTTCGGCTCCTGGTCGCCGTACCTGGTCAAGGAGGGACGCAACGTCCTCGGCCTCGAGTACTTCGTCTTCGAGGGCGACCGCATGTGGACCTCGACCGACGAGGACCTCGTCGAGCAGGGCAAGCGCGAGCTCGCCGCCCTCAACCTGGTCGAGCCGTCACGGGTCGAGAAGGGCTACGTGGTCCGCATGCCGAAGGCGTATCCGACCTACGACGAGCACTACCAGGACAACGTCAAGGTGCTGCGCCGCTGGCTCGAGCGCCACGCCCCCAACGTCCACCCCGTGGGCCGCAACGGCATGTTCCGGTACAACAACCAGGACCACAGCATGTTCACCGCCATGCTGACGGTGGAGAACATCGTCACCGGTGCCGGCCACGACGTCTGGGAGGTCAACGTCGAGGAGGAGTACCACGAGACGCTCTCGGAGACCTCGACGGCCGAGGCCACCCCCTCCTCCACCGGCACCGGGCGGGATGCTCCTGTCCTGGCACGCGTCGACATCGAGCGGGCACGGTCGGATCGAGGCGTGGATGACCGGGGGTGAACGGCGGAGCGGACGCGGGTGGGGCGCGGGGTGAGCTCCCGTGGTGGCGCCGCGAGCGCACGGTGGTCATCGTGGCGATCGGCATCGCCGTGCTCCCCCTCCTCGTCGCCCTGCCGCGAGTGCTCTCGAAGGACGCCTTCGCGGTGAACGGCGATGACGCCCTCATCGAGCGCTGATCGTGCTCGCCGCCGAGCTGGCGTCGGAGACCGCAGGTTCGGCCACCGGGTCGGAGTCCGCGGGACGAACCGCTCGGGTCCGGCGCGGCGTCACCGCGATGGCCGCGGCCAGGGCCATCAACGGCACGATCGGCACCTTGAACCGGGGATCACCGAAGGTCACCAGGGGCGCAGCCAGCACGGCGAGCACGGTCAGGGGCACCAGCAGCCGCCCCCCCTCCCGGGACCACGCCAACCGGACCAGGCCGACCAGCCCGACGAGACCGACCAGGAACCAGGACGCGTTGCTGGCGCGACTGAGCGTGCTCTCGAGCCCGTCGTCCATCCACGGGTCGAGGTCGTAGGACTGGACGGCGCGCAGGGCATCGTCATCGCGTCCGATGGTCGCCTCGAAGCGGCGGGCGGTCAGTCCGGGCTCGTTGCGCCACCCCTCTCTCCAGCCCCGCAGCCCCCGCTCGGTGTTCTCCTTGTCGTCTGCGACCTCGGCGGCCGGCCCGTCGAGGAGTCCCCGGGGCCGGGTCTTCTCGCACTCCTCCAACAGGCGGAACGCCCCGGTCGCCCCGGGCGCGTGGCCGATGCAGAGGTTGTCGCCGGTGTTGGTCGACAGCGGGATGAAGGCGTCCATGCGGACCGCGTTGCGCACGGTCCAGGGCGCGACGCACAGCGCGGCCAACCCGATCAGCACACCCGTCCAGGCCAGCGTACGCCGCCAGCCGAGACCGCCGAGCAGCCAGCACGCGACGACGGCCACGAGCACGCCGGCCGCCACCGGGCGCACCAGCAGGACCAGGCCCATCAGCACGCCGGCGGCGATCAGACGTGAGCGCGTCGTGCCCGCCGGCCACGGCTCGGCACCCACCGGGGGTACCAGTGCCACCAGAAGACCCAGGAGCAGGGCGATCGTGAGCGTCTCGGCCAGGAGGGTGGCCGAGTGCAGGACCAGGTTGGGCATCACCGCCACGACCACGGCGGCGACGGCACCAGCCACCGGGGAGTGCAACCGCCGCCCGAGGAGGCCCACCAGCCCGACCGACAGCGCGCCCAGGACGGCTTGGACCAGGCCCGCGACCAGGGGCAGGTCGTCAGGCAGCGGGGTGTGGGAGCAGATCCACTCGATGGTGCCGAGGAACCACGGGTAGCCGGGCGGGTAGTACGCCGTGGGCTGGTTGCTGAAAGGGTCGATCATCCCCTTCCCGTCGGCGATGGTCTGGGCGTACTCGACGTAGACGACCGGGTCGCGGAGGCCCCTTGGAGGCCGCGCCGCCTCGACCACCCACACGACACGGGCGACCAGGCCGACAGCGGCGGCCACGACCACCACGGCGAGCGACCGGTCGGTGCGCAGGGCGCGGGCGGCCGCAGCCCGTCGCGTCGCGAACGGGGTCGCTGGACCCCCGGGAGCATCGGTCATGCCGGGGGGGACCCCGCCATGGTCGCGCGGTTGCCCGATCGGATCCGGCGCACCTTCTCGCGGGCGCCCCACCAGCTCACGCGGCCCATGGACTCCACGATGATCCGGCCCGACATCTTCGACGTCCCCCACCGGCGGTCGCGGAACTCGATGGGCAGCTCGGTGATGCGACCGCCGGTGGCGACGATGCGAAAGGCCAGCTCGGTCATGAAGGCGTAGCCGTTGGCCTGGGTCGTCTCGTAGGAGATGGCCTCGAGCACCGATCGCCGGTAGGCCCGGAAGCCGGACGTGGCGTCGCGGATCGGGAGGCCCAGCACCCAACCGGTGTAGCGGTTGCCGTAGCGCGAGAGGGCCCGGCGATGGATCGGCCAGTCGGGGGTGCTGCCACCGGTGACGTAGCGCGAGCCGATCGCCACGTCGCTCCCGGCCTCGACCTCGGCCAGCAGGGACGGGATGACGGCGGGGTCGAAGGAGAAGTCGGCGTCGATGGTGACGAGGACGTCGTGGCCGCTCGCCAGGGCGTGGGCGAACCCGGCCCGGTAGGCGTTCCCCAGCCCGTCCTTGCCCGGACGCCGGAGCACATCGACCCGGCCCAGCTCGGCCCCGACCGCCTCGGCCCGGACCGCGGTGCCGTCGGGGCTGGCGTCATCGACGACCAGGATCCCGACGCCGGGCGCCGCCGCCCTCACGGCGCGCAGCAACCCCTCGATGTTCTCCACCTCGTCGTAGGTGGGGACGATGACCACCGCGCGCATGGGCGGCGACACTACTGCCACCCGGCCGGGCCCCTGGCTACCGGCAGCGCTGGTAGAGCAGGAAGTACGGGGTCTCCGCCTCACCGAAGGCGTCGACCACGCAGAACGACCGGGCCACGACCTCGTTCGGCGCATCGGAACCCGGCGTGCGGGATTCGTTGGGCTCGTCCCACGGATCCCAGACGTGGCTCAAGATGAGCCAGTCGGCGCTCGCCACGTCGTCGGCCAGCCCGGATCCCTCGGCGTTGGCCACGCCGGGGTCCATCTCGATGTAGCGCGTCGCCGGTGTGAGCTCGGGGAACAGGTAGTACAGGTAGGCATCGCTGTACGGGGTGAGACGAAGGTCGGCGGTCCCCACGAACAACCGGTCGCCCGGCTCGGCCCGCCGGTCGAGCTCGTCGACGGCGCCCTGAGCCGCGTCGGAGATGACGTCCGCGCCGATGTAGAAGAAGTTTCGGTCGTCCCGGGTCACCTCGGAGGCTCCGTACTCCCCGGCGGCCGACTGGCGGGTGAGATCGGCCCAGATCCGCACCGTCGGGTGGGGGATCATGGCGAAGAGGACGACCAGCGCCACCACGGCGCCCAGCGCGACCGGCACCCGAGCCCCGCGCCGGGGCCGGCGCCCGGCGACGGCCTCGGCCACGAACAGTGGCAGCAAGGCGAGAGGGACGCAGCTGACCCAGGCCAGGTGGGTGGCATCGGGCCGCTGCAGCGCCTGAGGCAACATGCCCAGCCCGAGCAACCCCACCGCCAGCAGGCACCGGGCTCGCCAGCTGGACGGGTCGGCCCGGCTGCGCCACGCGCCGTAGGCCACCTCGGCGACGGCCGCCAGCGGCAGCAGGAAGAACCACACCACGATCTGCTGGGGACCCGTCAGCGCGGGCAGCGACCAGCCCGGTGCGATCAGCTGGCCCACCGCGGCCAGGGCACCGTCGTAGTGGTCCCACGACGGAGGGACGGGAAGCCGGCGTCCGTCGCGCAGATCGAACACCGGCTCGAAGAACAAGCCGTGCAGGACGGTGCCCGGCCCGGCCCTCACCAGGAGGAAGCCGTAGCCGGCGACGAGCACCGCGCCGAGGGAGACGACCAGGCGCGCCAGCTGGCCCCTCGGAAGGCGCCATGCCGTCGCTCCGTAGGCCAGGACCACGGCCACGACGAGGTCAGGTCGGTACAGCAGGGCACCGGCCCCGAGGATGCCCGCCAGCACGAACCAGCGACCGGCGCCGCCGTCACCGCCATCGCGGTCCGCCGACGGCCCGACCCGGCGGCGGCCCTGCAGGCCGGCGACCAGCCCCAGCAGGGCCAGGGCCACGCCACCGTTCCAGGCCAGGGCCACCAGGCCGTTGGCGGTCAGCGACAGCAGCGCCGCCATGGTGGCGCACACCGCGGCGATGGTGCGTCCGAAGGGCCGGGCCACGGCGAACACGCCGAGTATGATGGCGATCTGCTGGACGAGGCCGACCACCCGTTCGGCGGCCAACGAGGTGCCGAAGAGCTCGTACACCCCGGCGAGCACCCACAGGCTGCCCGGCCCGTAGAGGTGGAGGAAGTCCCGGTGCGGCACGTCACCGGCCAGGACCCGCTCGGGGAAGACGAGCATGAAGCCCTCCTCCATGGGTGACCCGCCCTGGTGGAACAGGGCCCGCAGGGGGAGGGCGACCACGAGGGCGACCACCGCCAGTGCGACCGCCGTCCGCCAGTCGGGCCGCCACCAGGCCCGGTGGCGGCTCGGGTCCGGTCCGGGCCTCGGAGGGGCCGGCGCGACCTCTGACGGGGTGGCGGCGGAGAGGTCCAAGGGCCGTCAGCGTAGTCGCCGGCCGCGACCGGGCTAGGCGGGCTGGCGCTCGAGGAAGAGCGCCACGGTCTCGAAGATCTCCCGCTCGTAGAGCTCCGCCATCCGCCCCACCGCCCGGCGCGCGTGGGCCGGCCCGGTCAGCTGGTCGCCGGCGGCCAGCCGGATGATCTCGCTCGCGACCTGCTCGGGCCCCACCTCCTGTCCGTCTTCCCGGGCGACGATGGCCGGGAAGGCACCGTCGTCGAGCTCCTGCTGGCCCGCAGGCGTCGGTACCAAGACGCCCTCATCCAGGGCCCGGGTGACCTCCGTCGTCAGCCTCGTGCGCGAGCGGAGATCCGCTGGGGTCAACGACGATGCGAACGCGATGCGCTCCGCGGTCTCAGGGACGGTCCTGGCCGCAGACCCTGTCACCAGGACCAGCCGGCGCTCAGCCCGGCCCTCGTCGGCACGAGCCTCGCCGAAGCGGGGGATGTCGGGGCCGTCGTCGTCGAAGGTGAACTCGATCCCCTGCTCCTGGAGGGCGACGAGCACGGCGTAGGAGTACGGCTCGGTGAAGACGCCACGGCTGCGGTCGAACAGGACCGGACCGGTGAGCTCCGCGGCGTCCAGCTGTCGGGTCAGCTCGAGGGCGACCGGTCGCCGGTGACGGTCGGACCGCACCACGTCGATGTCGTAGGCGGGCGGGAGGTTGGCGACGGTGAGGACGACGAGCACGGCCGCGGCGACGAGGCCGACCACGCCGGTCCGACGGCCGGCGGACGGAGGTCTCGTGGACGGCGCGGCCTCCGATGGAGGTGTGTCGGGGGACGATGAGCCCGTTCCGGCGAGGACCGCCACGAAGATGGTGAAGCCGGCGACGGGCCACAGCCAGCGGTAGTTGCCCGCCACGGGACCGAGGTCGCCGGTGGGAGTGCGAGCGGCCGCCACCACACCGGCGCCCACGGCAACCGCCGCGGTCACGACAGCCATGGTCGCAACCCGGTCCCGTCGTCGGTGGGCGACCCACGCAGCGGCGCCGAGCACGCCCAGCACCACGAGCAGGCGAACCGTGGGAACGGCGACGCCGGTGAGATCCGATGCGGGCGCGAAGTCCCGGAACCCGTGTCGCAGCCAGGCGCTGGGTGATGCCACGACGTCGGTGACGATGCGGGCCCCGTCGGCGAGCCCGGGGGCGGACCCGTCGTCGCTGGACCCCGCGTCTCGCAGTCGGCCGAGGTTGCCGGTTCCGGCGACCTGGTCCACCACGGTCTGCGCCCAGACCACGACGAGGACCGCACCGGTCACCGCTGCAGGGCCTCGGAGCGTGCGCCCCGGCCCGCGATCGGACCCGTCTCCGGGCGGGGCGCGCCACGTCGCGACCGTGAGCCCGACGATGCCCCACAGGCCGAGCAGAGGAGCGAGGAGGAGGTAGCTCAGGTGCGTCTGGACCAGCAGGCTGCCCACGGCGGCGGCCCAGGGCAGGAGCCAGCGGTCGCCCGTCGCCAGACCCCAGCACAGCGCGATGAAGCAGAGGCAGGGCAGCACCAGGGCGTGGTGCTGGCGGGGTTCGATGAGCAGCTCCGAGCCCATCGACCACGCGACCAGACCGGACATCACCATGGCGAGGACCACCCCGACCGTCGACGTCAGGCGCCGCGCGACGAGCCCCACCCCGACCACGGACGCGAAGTTGAGCACCGCCACGCCGATGGCCGTGCCCGCCGCCGAGCCGACCTTGGTGAAGGGGGCGAGGAGGTCGAGCTGCAGGGGACCGAGGTTGTTCACGGGGGTCCCTGTCGACTTCGACCCCGACGACCAGGCCCCGAGGAGCGGGTGGACAGGGCCGAGCACATCTCGCGAGCGCACCGTGAAGTAGGCGTTGTCACCCAGGGGAACCCAGCCCCCGAGGACCGCCCGGGCGGCGGCGACGACGATCGGCGCCACGGCCACCGCGATGGCCAACCAGGCCAGCCACTGCTGTCGCGGTCGGAGCCAGGCGGTCGGTGACCCGTGGCGGTCGCTGACCCTGGTGCTCGTCACCGACGGGACCATACCGCACCCGTCCCGTCCCCCTCCGGCGCCGCCAGCCGGCCCGACAGGGCAGGTCACGGGTCGAGATGGCGTCGCTGCGAACCGGCCGCCCGATCTGCGGTGATGGTCCCCACCGACTGCGGCCTCCTATACTCCGCACCCATGTCAAGGGTGTCCTCCGACGGTCTCCTCGTCGGACCGGCAGCCGACGACCCGGTCGGGCCCCCCGCCGCCAACGACCCCGCCGCCAACGACCCGGGCGACG
>NZ_DATLXO010000042.1:0-21794 GCF_035575815.1 Iamia sp. | reverse complement strand
GAGGAGGGCCTCGCCCCCGCCGAGGATGCTGGTGGGGTCCGAGATGGCCCGCACCAGTGCGAAGTACACGGGCAGGATCACGACCAGGGCCAGGCCGATGAGCAGGGCGTACCACCCCAGCTGGCGCAGGGGGCTCTCAGTCCCCATAGTGAACCCTCCGCTCGAGGAACAGGAACTGGGCGAGGGTCACCACGAAGGTGACCAGGAACAGCCCGACGGACATGACCGAGCCGTCGCCCAGCCGGTCCGGGGTGCGGTTCTCGAAGATCTTGAACACGATGGTCTCGGTCGCTCCGTTGGGCCCGCCGGCGGGACGGGTGACGGCGTCGATGAGAGCGAAGGCCTGAAAGGCGTTCACCACCAGGATCACGAGCAGGAACAGCAGCACCGGCGAGATGAGCGGCAGGGTCACGCGGAAGAAGCGGCGGAGCGGGCCGTGGCCATCGAGGAGCGACGCCTCGTCGATCTCCTGGGGGATGGCCTGGAGCCCGGCCAGGACGATGATGAACGACAGTCCCAGGTTCTGCCACATGCCGACGATGGCCACGCCGAACATCGCCGTCGAGGGCTGCGAGAGCAGGTCGGGGCTCTTCACCACGCCGATGCTCGGGTTGAGCACGGCGAGGAAGATGAACCCGGCCACCGCCGTCGACGTGGCCACCGTCGAGGTGAAGATGGTCTGGAAGATCTTGATGCCTCGCAGCCGCCGGTTGGCCACCACGGCCAGCACCGTGCCGAACAGCAACCCGGCGGGCACCGTGTAGAGCAGGAACTGGATGCTGTGCCAAATCCCGAGGCGGAACTCCTCGCCGCCCAGCACGTCGCCGTACTGGCCGAAGCCGACGTAGCGCAGGTTGTCGCCGGCGATGTTGTTGCGGTAGAGGCCGCGGAGCACCAGCTGCTCGAAGGGGTAGTAGAAGAAGATCACGAACACGACGATCGACGGGGCCAGGAACAGCAGGGCCAGGCCTGCCTCCTTCCACCGACCGGTGTCGCTGATGCGGGCTCCGGGAGCCGCGGCCAGGGAGCGGCGGGCCACGGCCATCAGCCGACCTCCACCGGGGCGCCTCCGGCGGCGGACTCGGCGTCGAGGCCCACCCGCCAGCCGGTGGCCGCATCGAAGAGGTGCACGCCGCCGGCCTCGACGGCCAGGTCGACCTCGGCGCCGTCGGCCGGCGGGGTGGCGCCGGCGGAGAGCCGGACCACCCAGCGTCCGGGCACCGCGCCCGGCGCCAGCGGGGCGCGGAGGTCGTCGACCTTGCCCCCCAGGAGATCGACGGTGGCGAGGGCCTCGTGGCCGAGCCACTCGACGTGGTGGACGCAGGCCCGCAGGGGCCCGCCCGGGGTGAAGCGGAGGTGCTCGGGGCGGATCCCGACCACCACGTCGGTACCCACCGGGGCGTCGGATTCGGTCAGGAGGCTGGTGCCCACCTCGATGCCCGCCTCGGTGACCACCCCGGCGGCGGTGTTCATCGGCGGCGTGCCGACGAACCCGGCGACGAACACGTTGGCGGGCGCCTGGTAGACCTCACGCGGCGTGCCGACCTGCTGGAGTCGGCCGTCGGCCATGATCGCCACCCGGTCGGCCATGGTCATGGCCTCGACCTGGTCGTGGGTGACGTAGACGATGGTCGTCCGCAGCCGGGCGTGCAGGTCGATCAGCTCGATGCGGGTCTGGGCGCGGAGCTTGGCGTCGAGGTTGGAGAGCGGCTCGTCCATGAGGAACACCGCGGGCCGCGCCACGACGGCCCGGGCCAGCGCCACCCGCTGGCGCTGACCGCCCGAGAGCGCGCCGGGCTTGCGGTCCACGTAGTCGGCGAGACCCAGCATCCGGACGGCCTCGTCGATGCGCTCCTGGCGCTCGGCCTTGGACAGCTTGCGCAGGACGGGCTCGCCGCCGGCTCCGTCGTCGCCGTCGTCGGTGCGGGTCGCCTTCGACAGGAGCGGCGACTCGATGTTCTTGGCCACGGTCATGTGGGGGTACAGGGCGTAGCTCTGGAACACCATGGCCACGTCGCGTCGCGACGGGGGCAGGCCGTTGACGACCTGGTCGCCGATGGAGAGGTCGCCGGCGCTGATCTCCTCCAACCCGGCGACCATCCGCAGGGCGGTGCTCTTGCCACAGCCCGAGGGACCGAGCAGCACCATGAACTCGCCGTCGTTCACGCGGAGATCGAAGCGATCGACCGCCGTGACCTCCCCGTAGCGTTTGCTCACCGCGTCGAACGTCACGCTCGCCATGGCGCGCACCCTACGACAGCAGCCAACGCTCTGGTGGACCACTGGCGACGCCGACATGATCACCGGGTGAACCTGTGGCCCGGCGCAGCCGCTGGGGGTCTGGGGGCGCTGCCCCCAGGAAGCGTGAGCCGATCCGGCTTGCCGGTCGGCGAACCTGGGCGTCGGCGCAGCCGACCCGCTCAGCTCGTCGGAACGGAGCGAGCGCAGCGAGCGAGTGACGACGAAAACCCGCAGCGAGCGAGTGATGTCGACTACACGCGAGTCAGGATCTCGGGGCCGGCGTCGGTGACGGCGATGGTGTGCTCGGCGTGGGCCGCCCAGGTGCCGTCGAGGGTGACGACGGTCCAGTCGTCGTCGAGCACGTCGGTCTCGGGCGTGCCGACGGCGACCATGGGCTCGACGGCGAGGACGTTGCCCGCCCGCAGCCGCGGGCCGCGCCCGGACTCGCCGACGTTGGGCACCGCCGGTGCCTCGTGCATGGCTTGGCCGATGCCGTGGCCGGTGTACCCGTCGACGACGCAGAGGCCCGCGCCCTCGACCACGGTCTGAACGGCGTGGCCGATGTCGCCGAGGTGGCCGCCGGGCACCATCGTCGCGATGGCGGCGTCGAGCGAGCGCTCGGTGACCTTGATCAGACGCTGGGCCCCGGCCGAGATGGTTCCCACCCCGGCCGTGTAGGCAGCGTCACCGTGCCAGCCGTCGACGATGGCGCCGCAGTCGACCGAGATGATGTCACCGTCGGCGAGGACGCGGTCGCCGGGGATGCCGTGCACGACGACCTCGTTCGGCGAGGCGCAGATCACCGCCGGGTACGTGCCGTTCACGCCCAGGAAGTTGGAGGTGGCGCCCCGTCGGCTGAGCACCTGGCGACCGATCCGGTCGAGCTCGGCGGTGGTGATGCCGGGACGCAGAGCGGCACGGGTGCGCTCGTGCATCTCGGCCACGACCCGACCGGCGCGCCGCATGGCGGCGAGCTGGTCGGCCGATCGGCGCGGGATGCCTCCGAGCTTCACCGGGATCCGGATCAGATCCGGCGCGAGGTGCGATCGTCGATGACGGCCAGCACCCGGTCGAAGACCTCGTCAGTGGTGCCGAGGCCGTCAATGGCCTCGAGCAGGCCGAGGCCGGCGTAGTGGTCGACGAGCGGCGCGGTGTCGCTCTCATAGACGGCCAGGCGCCGGGCGACGGCCTCGGGGCGGTCGTCGTCGCGCTGACGGGGCGTGCCGCCGCACTTGGGACAGGTGCCATCGGCGATGGCCGCGTCGTCCGCGCTGTACACGGTGCCGCAGCCGTCGCAGGTGCGTCGGATCGAGATGCGCTCGATGACCACGTCGTTGGGCACGACCAGCTCGAGGACGACATCCAGCGGCGTCGCGGCGGTGATCTCGGCGAGGGCCTCGGCCTGGCCCACGGTGCGCGGGAACCCGTCGAGGATCCAGCCTCGCGCCGCGTCGGGCTCGTGGAGGCGGTCGTCGACGATGCCGACCATGACCTCGTCGGGCACCAGGTCGCCGGCGTCCATGATCTGCTTGGCCCGCTGCCCGAGGGGCGTGCCCTCGCGGACCGCGGCGCGCAGCATGTCGCCGGTGGAGATGTGGGGCACCGCGGCGAGCTCGGCCAGGCGACCGGCCTGGGTGCCCTTCCCCGCGCCCTGGCGACCGAGGATCAACATGCGCACACCCGGGTGCGCGGGTGTCGCCTCGTGCTGAGGGCTCACGTCTTCAAGAAGCCCTCGTAGTTGCGCATCATCAGCTGGCTGTCGATCTGCTTCATGGTCTCGAGGGCGACGCCCACGGCGATGAGGATCGAGGTCCCGAAGAAGCCGAGCTGGAGGCTGCCGGTGCCCTCGAGGGTCTGGCCGAGCACGATGGCGGGCGCCAGGGCGACGAAGGCGATGAAGAGGGCGCCGGGGAGAGTGATCCGGTTGAGGATGCGGCCCAGGTAGCGCTCGGTCTGGATGCCGGGGCGGATGCCGGGGATGAACCCGCCCTGCTTGCGGATCTGATCGGCCTGCTTGTGCGGGTCGAACTGGATGGCGGCGTAGAAGTACGCGAACCCGATGATCAGGAAGAAGTACACCGTGAGGTAGATCGGGCTGGTGCCCCCACGGAAGTGGTCCTCGATGAACTGTCGGGCGGTGAAGGCCCAGTTGCCCCCGCCACCATCGGCGTTGGCCTTGGCCGGCAGCACCGTGCCGATCATCACCGGCAGGTACAGCATCGAGTTGGCGAAGATGATCGGGATGATGCCCGCCGAGTTCACCTTGAGCGGGATGTAGGTGTTCTGGCCGCCGTACTGGCGCCGGCCCACCTGGCGCTTGGCGAACTGCACCGGGATGCGGCGCTGGCCCTGCTCGATGAACACGATGCCGACCATGAGGGCGATGAACATCAGCGCCACCAGGACCATGGCGATCGTGCCGGACTCGGCGTAGACAGCCCCGAAGTTGGCCGGCAGCTGGCTGACGACCGAGGCGAAGATCAGCAGCGACATGCCGTTGCCGATGCCCCGCTGGGTGATGAGCTCGCCCATCCACATGATGAGGGCGGTGCCGGCGGTGAGGCTGACCACCACGATCAGCACCCGGCTCCAGTTGTAGTTGCCGCCGAAGAGGTCGACGTCGCCGAGCGGGTTGCCACCGGCGAAGCCCTGTCCGCCCTCCTTGAACAAGAAGGTGAGGCCGGTGGACTGCATGATGGCGATGGCCACGGTCAGGTACCGGGTCCACTGGGTGATCTTGCGCTGGCCCACCGCTCCCTGCTGCTGCCACTGCTCGAGCTTCGGGATCACCACGGCGAGGATCTGCATGATGATCGACGAGGTGATGTAGGGCATCACGCCCAGGGCGAACACTGCGAACTGGGTGATGGCCCCGCCCGAGAAGAGCCGCAGGAACTCGAGTGCGCCGCTCTGGCCGGCGTTGTCGCGGAGCGTCTGGAGCGTCGAGACGTCGATGCCCGGCGCGGGCACGTGCGAGCCCAGCCGGAACAGCAGGAGCATGAACAGGGTGAAGGCGATCTTGTTGCGGAGATCTTTCACCTTGAACATGTTCTTCATGCTCGAGAGCACGGCGGGTTCCTCTCGGGAGTGCGGTGGCGACCCGGTGACGGGGTCGCGTCGCGGTCAGCGGTTGGTGAGGTGGTTGCCCTTGGCCGGCGGCCGCCGGTCGCCCCAGGGGGCGGGAACGATGGTCACGCTACCGCCCGCGGCGGTGATGGCTGCCTCGGCCGAGGCCGACACGGCGTGGGCCGAGACCTTCACGGGGCGGGTGATCTCGCCCCGTCCGAGGATCTTCACCAGGGCGCCCTTGTGGGCCAGGCCGCGGGCGTGCAAGGAGGTCGGGGTGACCTCGTCGTCGCCGGTGCCCTCGATGGCATCGAGGTTGATGGCCTGGTACTCCACCCGGAAGGGGTTCTTGAAGCCCTTGAGCTTCGGGACCCGCATGTGCAGGGGCATCTGCCCGCCCTCGAAGCCCACGGGCACCTTGCTGCGGGCCTTCTGGCCCTTCATGCCTCGGCCCGCGGTCTTGCCGCCCTTGCCGCCGATGCCGCGCGCCATGCGCTTCTTGCGGGTGTTCGACCCGGGGGGAGGGGTGAGGTCGTGGATCTTCATCAGTCGGTCTCCTCGACGGTGACCATGTGGGGGACCCGTGCGATCATGCCGCGGATCTCCGGACGGTCGGGCAGCACGTTGGAGCGCCCGATGCGGCCCAGGCCGAGGGCGCGGAGGGTACCGCGCTGCTTGGGCTTGGAACCGATGGCGGAACGGGTCTGGGTGACCTTGAGGGCAGCAGCCATCACCTCACCTCGTCGGGCACGTGGGGCCCGCGTTCGGATTCCTTGTACGCCAGGAGCAGGCCCTTGGGAACGAACTCCTCGGCCGAGAGGCCCCGGAGCCGGGCGACCTCATCGGGGCGCTTCAGGCTCTTGAGCCCGTTGATGGTGGCCCGGGCCACGTTGATGTGGTTGGCCGAGCCCAGCGACTTGCACAGCACGTCGTGGATGCCGGCCTCCTCGAGGATGGCGCGGGCGGCGCCGCCGGCGATGACACCGGTGCCGGGGGCGGCGGGCTTCATCATCACGCGGGCTGCGCCCTGGCGCCCGACGATGGGATGGGTGACGGTGGAGCCGGCGAGGGCCACGGAGAACATGTTCTTCTTGGCCTCCTCGGTGCCCTTCTGGATGGCGAGGGGCACCTCCTTGGCCTTGCCGTAGCCGAGGCCGACCCGGCCGGCGCCGTCGCCGATCACGACGAGGGCGGTGAAGGAGAACCGACGACCGCCCTTGACGACCTTGGCGACGCGGTTGATGTCGATCACCCGCGACTCGCGCAGCTGGGCGTCGTTGTTCATGGGAGACATCAGAACTCCAGTCCGGACGAGCGGGCGGCGTCGGCGAGCGCCGCGACCCGGCCGTGGTAGTGGTTGCCGCCGCGGTCGAACACGACCGTGGTGACGCCCGCCCCGGTGGCGCGGGAGGCGAGCAGCTCGCCCACCTTGGTGGCGGCGACGACGTTGCCGCCGTTCTCGGCGCGGAGGTCGGCCTCGAGCGACGAGGCGGCGGCCAGCGTGCGACCCGTCGCGTCGTCGATGACCTGGGCCGAGATGTGCTTGTTGGAGCGGTAGACGGCCAGGCGCGGGCGCTCGGCGGTCCCCCGGACCTTCTTGCGCACCCGTCGGTGACGACGGATGCGGGACTCTCTCTTCTTCTGTGCGCTGTTCATGTGGTTTCCTACTACTTCCCGGTCTTGCCGGCCTTGCGGGCCACGTGCTCTCCGAGGTACCGCACGCCCTTGCCCTTGTAGGGCTCAGGCTTGCGGAGGGCGCGGATGTCGGCGGCCACCTGGCCGACCTGCTCCTTGTCGACGCCCCGCACGACGATGCGGGTGGGGCCGCGCAGCTCGAAGGCGATGCCGTCGGGGGCGTCGACCTTCACCGGGTGGCTGTAGCCGAGCGAGAGGTCGAGCGTCGACCCCTGGAGCGCGGCGCGGTAGCCGGTGCCGATGATCTCGAGCTCCTTGGTGAACTCCTGGCTGACGCCGACGACCATGTTGTTGACGAGCGAGCGGACCAGGCCGTGCATGGCCCGGGTCTGGCGCTCCTCGTCGGGGCGCTCGACCAACAGGGTGTCGCCGTTCTGGCGGAGGGTGACGGTGCCGGGGATGCTGCGGACGAGGGACCCCTTGGGGCCCTTCACCGTGACGGTGCGCCCGTCGATGGCGATGTCGACGCCGGAGGGGACGGGGATCGGGCTCTTGCCGATGCGGGACATGGGTCAGATCACCACACGAAGCAGAGGACCTCGCCGCCCACGTTGCGCTTGCGCGCTTCGCGGTCGGTGAGCAGCCCCTGGCTGGTCGAGACGACGGCCACGCCGAGCCCCCCGAGGACTCGGGGGATCTCCTTGGCCTTGCGGTAGACCCGCAGGCCCGGCTTCGACACCCGCTGGATGCCGGAGATGGTGCGGAGCCGTTCGGGCGAGTAGCGCATCGCGATGTGCAGGGTCGCACCCGGGCGGTCGGTGTTCTCCTCGATGCGGAAGGCGTCGATGTAGCCCTCCTTCTTGAGGACCGCCGCGAGGGCTTCCTTCTGCTTGGAGCTCGGCATGCGGACCTCATCGTGCATCGCCACGTTGGCGTTGCGGATGCGGGTCAGCATGTCTGCGATGGGATCGGTCATCGTCACTTGGTCTGCACCTCCCTCACCAGCTGGCCTTGGTCACGCCGGGGATCTCGCCGGCGTGAACCATCTCACGCAGGCAGACCCGGCAGAGCTTGAACTTGCGGTACACCGAATGGGGACGGCCGCACCTCTGGCACCGGGTGTAGCCCCGCACCTTGAACTTGGGCGTCTTGTTCGCCTTGTTGATGAGCGCCTTCTTGGCCATTAGTTACTGCCCCTCACGCTTGAACGGGAAGCCGAAGGCGGTGAGCAGGGCCCTGCCTTCGCCATTGGTACGGGCCGTGGTCACGATGGTGATGTCCATGCCCCGGGTGGAGTCGATCTTGTCGTAGTCGACCTCTGGGAAGATGAGCTGTTCGGTCACGCCGAACGTGTAGTTGCCGTTGCCGTCGAACGACCTCGGGTCGAGCCCTCGGAAGTCGCGGATGCGCGGGATCGCCAGGCTGACGAGCCGGTCGAAGAACTCCCACATGCGATCACCCCGGAGGGTGACCTTGGCACCGATGGCGTTGCCCTCGCGGAGCTTGAAGCCGGCGATCGACTTCTTCGCCTTGGTGACCACCGGCTTCTGCCCGGTGATGACGGAGAGGTCGGCGACCGCGCCGTCGAGCAGTGAGGGCTGGCCGACGGCATCGCCGACGCCCATGTTCACCACGATCTTGGTGAACCGGGGCACCTGCATGACGTTGGGCAGCTCGAGCTGGTCCTTCAGCTGCGCCCGGATCGTCTCGTCGTAGCGACGCTTGAGGCGGGGCACCTCTGAGGTGTCGGTGGACATGGTGTCGGTGGACATCATCAGATCTCCGCTCCGGTCCGTCGGCAGACTCGGATCTTGGAACCGTCCTCGAGCACCTTGTAGCCGACCTTGGTGGGCTTGCCGTCGCTCGGGCTGAGCACGGCGACGTTGGGGACCGGGATGGGCATGTCCTTGTCGATGATGCCGCCCTGGCTCGTGGCCGAGCGGGCCTTCTGGTGCTTCTTGGCGACGTTGATCCCGTCGACGATCACCTTGTTGTCACGGGGCAGGACGCGCATGACCAGGCCCTCCTTGCCCCGGTCCTTGCCGGTGAGCACGCGCACGCGGTCACCCTTCTTGATCTTTATTCCGCTCATGGCTAGAGCACCTCCGGGGCGAGGGAGACGATGCGCATGAACTTCTTGTCGCGCAGCTCACGTCCGACCGGACCGAAGATCCGGGTGCCACGGGGCTGCTGCTGGTCGTTGATGAGCACCGCCGCGTTCTCGTCGAAGCGGATGTAGGAGCCGTCCGGGCGACGCTTCTCCTTCTTCACCCGCACGACCACGCACCTGACGACGTCGCCCTTGCGGACCGCAGCGCCGGGGATGGCGTCCTTGACGGTGGCGACGATGATGTCGCCGATCGAGGCGTAGCGGCGCTTGGAGCCGCCGAGCACCTTGATGCAGAGGATCTCCTTGGCGCCACTGTTGTCCGCGATCCGGAGTCGGCTTTCCTGCTGAATCATCGCGACGAACCCCCCTCGCCTGCGGCGCCAAGAGATGCCGTGCTTGCCGGGAGCCTTCGGCTCGTGCTGTTGTCCGCGATCCGGAGTCGTGATTCTTGCTGGATCATCGAGCTTGCTCCAGGACTTCGAGGAGGCGCCAGCGCTTCAGCTTGGACAGTGGCCGCGTCTCCGCCACGCGCACGCGGTCGCCGACCTTCAGGTCGTTGGTCTCGTCGTGGGTGTAGAGCTTGGTGCTGCGCTTCACGGTCTTGCCGTACAGCCGGTGGCGGTACTGGGAGGTGACGGTCACGATCGCCGTCTTCTCCATGGAGGCCGATGTCACCACGCCCTCGCGCACCTTCCGGGGGTTGGGGCGCTCGGTGGTGTCGGCGGTGGGGTCTGGGCTCATCGGCGGCTCTCCTCGCTCTGGGCCTCGGCCGCCGCGATCTCGCGGTGGCGCAGCTCGGTCATGATGCGGGCGACCTGGCGTCGCGCGGTGCGGATCGCCGCGCCGTTCTCGAGCTGCCCGGTGGCCCGCCGGAAGCGCAGGTTGAACAGCTCCTCACGGGTCTCGGCCAGCTTCTGGTCGAGCTCGCCGTCGGAGAGGTCGGGGAGGACATCGCTCGACGCCATCAGAACTCCACCTCCCGGGGGACGAGCTTGCACTTGATCGGGAGCTTCTGGATCGCCCGCTCGATGGCCTCGCGGGCCACGACGGGATCGCTGTAGGACAGCTCGAAGAGGATGCGTCCCGGCTTGACCACCGCAACCCAGCGCTCGGGATTGCCCTTGCCCGAGCCCATGCGGGTCTCGGCCGGCTTCTCGGTGACGGGCTTGTCGGGGAAGACGTTGATCCACACCTTCCCGCCCCGCTTGATGTGTCGGGTCATGGCGATGCGGGCCGCCTCGATCTGGCGGGCGGTGATCCACCCGGGCTCGAGGGCCTGGATGCCGTAGTCGCCGAAGGTGACGGCGGTGCCGCCCTTGGCCGGGCCGCCGGTGCGGCCGCGGTGGGTCTTGCGGTGCTTGACCTTGCGAGGCATCAACATGATCAATCAGCTTCCCCGGGGCGGAAGTGGGGGGCCTCGTGGTGCTCGCGGACCGAGCGCTCGATCGCTTCCTCTTCCTCGAGGAGCTTCTCGAACTCCGGATCGGCCTCGGCGACGAGCGGCTTGGGCTCATCACCGTCGGGAGCCGGAGGGGCGGCCTCGGGATCGGGGCCGCCTTCGGGCGGCGCCGGGCGGCGGCCCTTGGAGGACACGACAGGACGCGGGGCACCGCCGGGCCCGGAGGTCTCGCCGACGGCCATGGCGGCCTCCTTGGCGATCTTGTCCTCGCTGGCGGCCTTGTAGGGCAGGATGTCGCCCTTGTAGATCCAGACCTTCACGCCGATGCGACCGGCGGTGGTCTTGGCCTCACGGAAGCCGTAGTCGATGTCGGCGCGGAGGGTGTGCAGCGGCACGCGGCCCTCGCGGTACCACTCGGTGCGGCTCATCTCCGAACCCCCGAGGCGACCCGAACACTGCACCCGGATGCCGAGGGCGCCCGCCTTCTGCGCGTTCTGCACGGCCCGCTTCATGGCCCGACGGAACGCCACGCGCCCGGCGAGCTGGTCGGCGACGCCCTGGGCGATGAGCGCGGCGTCGAGCTCGGGCTGCTTGATCTCCTGGATGTTGAGCTGGACCCGGTTGTTGCCGGTGATCTTGGTGAGGCTGGCGCGCAGCTCGTCGGCCTGGGCGCCGCGGCGTCCGATGACGATGCCGGGGCGCGCCGTGTGCACGTCGACCCGGACGCGGTCGCGCGTCCTCTCGACCTCGATGCGGCTGATGGCGGCGTGGGGCAACGTCGACATGATCATGTCGCGGACCTTCCAGTCCTCGATCACGAGATCGGCGTACTCCGCCCGACCGGCGAACCAGCGCGACTTCCAGTCGGTGGTGACGCCGAGGCGGAACCCGTAGGGGTTGACCTTCTGGCCCATTACTCGGTCTCCTCGTCGGATTCAGGGTCGCTCGCGTCGGCGGAGCCGACCCCGTCAGGGTGGCGGGCGGGGTCGGAGGACGTGTCCTGCTCGTCCTCGCCACCGGCGGGCACGAAGCCCGCCTCCTCGGCGGCCTCGGGCGTGGAGAACCACACCTCGGCCTTGGTCTGGTCGTACCAGCGGCTGTCGGGCACGTGGAACTTCTTGGAGTCCTCATTGCCCTTGATCGGGAAGCCCTCGGGAGCCGTCTCGCCCTCGTCGTCGACGGGGAGGTGGGCGTCCGCGTAGGGCGCCTCGCCGTTGGCCTCGGTGTCGGCGGCCTCCGCCTCGATGTCCGCGGTCTCGATGTCGACGGCCTCCGCCTCGACGGCCTCCGCCTCGACGTCCGCGGCCTCGGTGTCGACGCTCTGGCGCGAGCCCGCGCTGTCGACGGCCTCCTCCATGGGAACCTCGGCCTGCTTCGAACGGGCGACACGGGCCCGGCGATCGGCCGCGGGCGTCCGGCGACGGCCACCGCGGCCGCCCTCGGTGGTGAGCCCGCGCTGGTTCTTCTCGCGCCAGCGGCGCAGCTCGTCGTCACCCATGCGCCCCACGATCACCGTGATGTGGCAGGTCCGCTTGCGGATGCGGGTGGCCCGGCCGCGGGCCCTCGGCCGCCAGCGCTTGAGGGTCGGGCCCTCATCGGCGTAGCAGGCCACGACCTTCAGCGTCTCGGGCTCCTGGCTGTCGTTGTTGGCCGCGTTGGCGACCGCCGAGGCCAACGCCTTGCGGACGATGCGGGCGACGTCGCGGTCGGTGAAGGCGAGCACCTGGTCGGCGTCGACCACGTGGCGGTCGCGGATGAGGTCGAGGACCTCTCGGGCCTTGTAGGCCGAGACTCGCACGTAGCGGACCTGGGCCCGGGTCCCCGGGCGCTCGTTGGTCTTCGTGCCTGTCATCGAAGCGCCTCCCTCACGTCGATCGCGGAGCCACAGGCGGTGGAGCCGGCACTTCGATGACCGTCGGCTGCTCCGCAAGCTCCGCAGCCGGTGGACCAGCCGTGCTTGTTGGTTCCCTCGCTGCGCTCGGTCATCGACGGCCTCGCACGGACTTCTCCTGGCCGGCGTGGTACCGGAAGGTGCGCGTGGGAGCGAACTCGCCCAGCTTGTGGCCGACCATCGACTCGGTGATGTACACGGGGACGTGCTTGCGCCCGTCGTGCACGGCCACGGTGTGACCCACCATGTCGGGGATGATCGTGGAACGGCGGGACCAGGTCTTGATGACCTTCTTCTCGCCCTTCTCGTTGAGGCCGTCGACCTTGGCCAACAGGTGGCCGTCGACGAACGGGCCCTTCTTCAGGGAACGGGGCATGACTACCTCCGCGAGCCGCGGGTGCGGCGTCGCCGGACGATGAGCTTCTGGGACGGCTTGTTGGTGTCGCGGGTGCGACCTTCGGGCTTGCCCCACGGCGAGACGGGGTGACGCCCGCCGGAGGTCTTGCCCTCGCCACCACCGTGGGGGTGGTCGACGGGGTTCATGGCCACGCCACGGGTCTGTGGGCGAACGCCCTTCCACCGGTTGCGGCCGGCCTTGCCCACCTTGACCAGCTCGGCCTCGGCGTTGCCGACCAGCCCGACGGTGGCCCGGCAGTCGATCGGCACCCGACGCATCTCGGTGCTGGGCAGGCGCACGGTGGCGAACTCACCCTCCTTGGCGACGAGCTGGACGCTCGAGCCCGCGCTGCGAGCCATGCGGCCGCCGCCTCCGGGCTTGAGCTCGATGTTGTGGAGCGTCGTGCCGACCGGGATGTAGCGCATCGCCATGGCGTTGCCGGGTCGGATCTCGGCCCCTTGGCCGGACTGCACCATGTCGCCGACCTTCACGTCGCGAGGGGCGAGGATGTAGCTCTTGGCTCCGTCGACGTAGTGCAGCAGCAAGATGCGGGAGTTGCGGTTCGGGTCGTACTCGACCGCGGCGACCCTGGCCGGCACGCCGTCCTTGACCCGCCGGAAGTCGATCTGGCGGTACTGGCGCTTGTGACCCCCACCCTTGTGGCGGGCGGTCTTGTGGCCGCCGTTGTTGCGACCACCGGTCTTGGGCTTGGGCCCGACCAGTGACTTCTCGGGCGTGGTCTTGGTGATCTCCGAGAAGTCCGAGACGGTCTGGAACCGGCGGCCGGCGGAGGTGGGCTTGCGCTTGCGGAGAGCCATCAGAGCAGCACCTCTCAGTTCTCGAACAGGTCGATGGAGTCACCCGCGGCGAGGGTGACGATCGCCCGCTTGGTGGCGGATCGGGAGCCGGTCTTGCCGGTGCGGCGGTTGCGCACCTTCTTGCCCGGGCGGTTCAAGGTGTTCACCTTGAGGACCTTGACGTCGAAGATCGACTGCACGGCGTCACCGATCTCGGGCTTGGAGGCCGTCGGGTGCACGATGAAGGTGTACTGGTTGGACTCGAGCAGGGCGTAGGACTTCTCGCTCACGACCGGCTTGAGGATCACCTGGCGGGGATCCTTCATCGCTCCTCCTCCGTCGCGCCGCCCCGCGACAGCGGGGTGTCGGTGGGGACGGTGCCGGGCGTGAAGACGACCCAGTCCGAGACCAAGACGTCGTACGCGTTGAGCTCACCGGCGGCGAGGATGTGCACGTTGGTGAGGTTGCGGAAGCTCTTCCACACCGCCTGGTCGTCGTTGCGGAGCACGAGGAGCACCTTGCCGGTGATCTTCAGGTCCGCGAGGGCGGCCACCGCGAGGGCCGTCTTGGGCGCGTCCCAACCGAAGTCGACGACCTTGACCTTGTCGTCCGCGGCCCGGTCCGAGAGGGCCGAGCGCAGGGCCAGGCGCACCATCTTCTTGGGCGTGCGCTGGGCGTAGCTGCGGGGCTTCGGGCCGAGGGCCACGCCGCCGCCGTTCCACTGCGGGGAGCGGATCGAGCCCTGGCGGGCGCGGCCGGTGCCCTTCTGTTTCCACGGCTTGGCACCACCGCCGGCGACCTCGGAGCGGGTCTTGGTGGACTGCGTGCCGGACCGGCGGGCGGCCAGCTGGGCGGTGACGACCTGGTGCAGCACGGCCCCGTTGGGCGTGATGGCGAACACGGCGTCGTCGAGGTCGGTGGTGGTGGTCTTCTCGCCCGCTGCGTCGAGCACGTCGATGGTGGGCATCAGGCCCCCTTCCCAGCGGGCGCCTTGGCGGCGTTGCGGACGAGGACGAGCCCACCCTTGGGGCCGGGGACGGCGCCCTTGATGAGCAGCAGGTTCCGCTCGCTGTCGGTGCGCACGACCTCGAGGTTCAAGGTGGTGACCTTCTCGCCGCCGGTGCGGCCCGGCATGCGCTGGCCCTTGAAGACACGGGACGGCGTCGCGCAGGCACCGATGGCCCCGGGCGCACGGTGAACCTTGTGGGCGCCGTGGCTGGCCCGCTGGCCGGCGAAGCCGTGGCGCTTCATGACGCCGGCGAAGCCCTTGCCCTTGCTGACGGCGGTGACGTCGATGAGACCGCCCTCGATGAGGATGTCGACGCCGAGCTCCTGGCCCACCGAGTACTCCGACACGTCGTCGAGGCGCAGCTCGACGAGGCGGGGACCGGGCTCCACGTCGACGGTGGCGAACTGGCCGGCGACGGGCTTGGTCATCTTCGAGGCCTTCTTCCGACCGAAGGTGACCTGCAGGGCGCGGTAGCCGTCGCGCTCGGGGGTCTTGATGCTCACCACGCGGACCGGCTCGACCTGCAGGACGGTCACCGGGACGACCTTGCGGTCCTCGTCCCAGATCTGCGTCATGCCGAGCTTGGACCCGACGATCGCTTTGGTTGCCATGTGTCTCTCTTCTCGCGGAGGAACGGGGGTCCGTTCACGCGGACGCTCCGCTCGGGCGGGCCCGGCGGAGCGTGTCTCGGTTGTGCCACGGGGTTCCCGACCGGTGGGTCGGGCGCCCGTGGACGTCGGTTCGTCGGCCGGGGACCGACCGGTCCGGAGACCGGGGTCAGCTCCCCTGCACGAATAGGAGACCCTACCGGGCAGGGGCGGGGCGGTCCAAGCCGCCGGTCCTCACGGTCCGGCGCTCGTCCACCCCGGGTCGCTCGCCGCGCAACCGGGCGAGGGCCCAGGCCACGGTGAGGGGGTAGCCGGAGCCCACCGGGCGAGGCACAGGGCCCGAAGAATCGACCCAGTCGAGTCCTCGGAGCCCCTGTGGAGAGCGACCCTTACGCGCATGTGCGTGCTCCTCGTTGGTCTGCCCGACGTCACTGTGCTCGCCATCGACGACCAACCTGGTCCCGATCGAGGTCATGATCGAGTCCGGTCCCGAGGTCGGCGTGGTGCTCGTCATTGGCCAGCCGGCTCTCCTGGTGTGGCCCCACGGCCTGAGGTCCGTCGAGTCCCAAAGTCCGTGCGAGCTGCGCCGCCCACCACCGCAGCTGGGCATCCGAGTCGGTGACGGCCCGGCCCTCGAAGCCGGCGCTGCGGCGGAACGCGCTGCCGTAGACGGCCTCGGTGGCCACCGCCTGGTGGAAGGCGGCGACCGCGAGGCGCGTGTCGTCGAGCGCGGTCCCCGCCGGCCGACGCCCGTGCAGGGCCCGGACGAGCAGGTCGAGCATGCCGCTGCCCCGGTCACGCCACCCGGCGCCGTGCAGGCCGATGGCCAGCTCGCCGTATCCTTCGGCGTAGAGAGCGGCCAGCGACCCGACGAGCTGCTCGAGGTCGGCTCCGTCCTCCAGCCACGACGCCACCACCTCGTCCACGGCGGCCCGGACCCGGCGCCCCCCGTGACGCAGCAGCGCGCGCAGAAGCCCGTCCCGGTTCCCGAAGTGGTGCGCCACGCCGGCATCGGTCATCCCCACCCGGGCGGCAACGGCTCGCACCTGCACGGCGGCGACACCTCCCTCGGCGAGCAGGGACGCGGCCGCATCGAGGATCTCGCCACGAGCCTCCTCGACACTGCGGCGGGTGCGGGCGGCGGTCACGGAGCGAGCCTACCTTGACCGACCAAGGTCAGGATCCTAGAGTCACCTTGACCACTCAAGGTAAGGCGCGCAGACCGTGGGGGACACCGAGCTCGCCATCGACCGAGGCGACGTCGTCCTCCGGGGCGCGGCGACGGGTCGGGGGCCCACGGTCCTGCTCCTCCACGCCGGCGGTGAGCGCCGCCAGGTCTGGGACCCCGTGGCGTCGGTGCTCCGCCACCACGGCCTCCGCGCCGTGGCCTTCGACCTGCGCGGCCATGGCGAGACCGGCGGCCCGCCCGGCGACCTCCCCAGGCTCGCCGCCGACGTCACCGCCATGATCGCCGGCCTGGACCGGCCGGTGGCGGTCGTCGGCGCATCGCTGGGCGGCCTGGCGGCCATGGCCGCCCTCGCCGATCCACCGACGGCGCACCACATCAGCGGGCTTGTGCTCGTCGACGTCGTCCCCGATTCCGACCCCGTGCGCACGCGGGCCTGGCTCGCCCGGCACGGGCTCGACGCGGGGCGGCACGCCGTGGTCGACGACATTCTCGGCCGAGGACCGGCGCTGCGGGCCACCGTCGCCGCGACCGACGTGCCCATCCTGCTCGTCCGAGGCGGGACGGGCTCACCCCTCACCGACCGCGACGCGTTGCGCCTGCTCGCCGCGAACCCACGGGTCCACGTCAGCTCCACCCCCGGCGCCGGCCACCTGGTGGCCCGCGACGAACCTCTCCAACTGGCGGCGATCATCGCCGAGTGCGCCGCCCGATGGGCCGCCCTCGCGCTCCAGCGGTCCCTCGGCGCCGCGAGCCTCGCTCACCCGGGGGGCATGCTGCTCGCCCACGTGGAGCGCGTCCATGCGCTGACCGCAGCGTGGGACGCGCCGCCGCCGACCCAGTTGGCCGCGCTGTGCCACGCCACCTACGGCACCGACGGGTTCCCGCACGCCCTCCTGCCGCCGACGCGGCGAGAGCGGCTCGCAGAGGTCATCGGCGACGAGGCCGAGGCCATCGTCTACGCCTACGGCGCCTGCGACCGGGCCCACACCTACGCCCACCTCGGCCGCGACCCACTGCCGCTCCACGACCGCTTCACCGGGGAGGTCACCCCCCTGACGGGCCCGGACCTGGCGGCGCACGCCCTCCTCACCATCGCCAACGAGCTCGACGTCGCCCGCCATGCCTCGCTCCCGGCCGGCACCACCCGGCAGCTCCGCGCGCTCGTCGAGGGCCTCGCACCCCACGCCCCGGGGGCGGCTGCCGTCGCCCTACACGACCCCGTTCTCACATGACCCGACCGCGGTGTCCCTTCGGCGAAACCCTCGGGGACCCCCACACCCCGCTCAGTCCGAAGCGCCGTCTTGAGCGGCATTCGGTCGTCATGGTGAAACCTGCGTGGACCATCGGTCCCGCTCGGATGAGCGAGGTCTTCTGGCATCCGGGACCGCCCGCCCTCTTCCCGAACGCATTGGTCCACGCGCCCGGCGAGCTCGCGGTGCGGGGCGTGTTCATCGAGGCCGACTCACTGGTGAGCGGGTGATCGGGGACGCCCCACTCGACCGCGACGACATCACCGTCCTGCTGACCGAGCTGGGTGCGGAGCTCGACGGACGCGGAGTCAGGGGCGACCCACCAGCGGTTCGCTGAGGGCTCGCGGTGCGGGAGACTTCTAGCGTGAGGGAGCCGACGTTGCTGGCGCAGGTGGTGGCGACGTCGGGGATGGTCGCCGCCACGTCGTCGCGGACGGCCAAGCGGGACGCGCTGGCCGACCTCCTCTTCCGCCTGGGAGCGGACGAGGTGGCGGTGACCGTCGGCTTCCTGGTGGGCGAGCCCCGGCAGGGCCGCATCGGCGTCGGCTGGCGGACCCTGGCTGCCGCGGAGGTCCCCCCGGCCGACGACCCGAGCCTCACCGTGGTCGAGGTCGACCGGACCCTCACCGCCCTGGCCGCGCTGGCCGGATCCGGCTCGGCCGGCCGGCGGCGCGAGCTCTTGTCCGAGCTGCTGGGCCGGGCGACGGAGGGCGAGGCCCACTTCCTCGTGCGGCTGCTCACCGGCGAGCTGCGCCAGGGCGCCCTCGCCGGGGTCATGGCCGACGCCGTGGCCCGGGCCGCCGCCGTGCCGGCGCCGACGGTCCGACGAGCCGCCATGCTCGGCGGCGACCTGCCGACCATCGCCCACCTGGCCCTCACCGCGGGGGCCGAGGGACTGGCCGCCGTCGGCCTGGAGGTGGGGCGCCCGGTGCAGCCCATGCTGGCCTCGACGGCCGAGTCGGTCGGCGAGGCGGTCGCCGGCGTGGGCCACGCGGTCGTGGACTGGAAGCTGGACGGCATCCGCATCCAGGCCCACCGCGACGGTGAGGCGGTCCTGGTCGTGACCCGTAACCTCAACGACATCACCGATCGCCTGCCCGAGGTGGTGGCCATCGTCCGCTCGCTCGCGGCCGAGCGGTTGGTGCTCGACGGCGAGGCCCTGCTGGTCGACGAGGCCGACCGCCCGTTGCTGTTCCAGGACACGGCCAGCCGGGTCAGCACCGATACCGCGCGGACCGACGCCGTGCGGCCCTATTTCTTCGACCTCCTCCACCGTGACGGCCAGGACCTGATCGATGCTCCCCTCGCCGAGCGCCGAGCCGCGCTCGACGAGGTCGCCGGGCCGTGGCGGGTGCCAGGGACGGTGACCGACGACGGCGAGGCGGCCGAGGCCGTGCTGGCCGCCGCCCTGGCCGCCGGGCACGAGGGCGTGGTCGTGAAGGCGGCGGCGTCGCCCTACGAGGCCGGCCGGCGGGGCAAGGCGTGGCGCAAGGTCAAGCCGGTGCACACCTTCGACCTGGTGGTGCTGGCGGCGGAGTGGGGCCACGGCCGTCGCACCGGGTGGCTCTCGAACCTCCACCTCGGCGCCCGCGCCGAGGACGGGAACGGGTTCGTCATGGTCGGCAAGACGTTCAAGGGACTCACCGACGAGCTCTTGCGCTGGCAGACCGAGGCGCTGTTGGCGCGGGCCGTGGACGAGGAGCGGTGGGAGGGCCGGCCCCGCACCGGCGTGGTCCACGTGCGGCCCGAGCTGGTGGTCGAGGTCGCCCTCGATGGCGTGCAACGCTCCACCCGCTACGCCGGAGGCATCGCCCTCCGCTTCGCGAGGGTCCTCGCCTACCGCCCCGACAAAAACCCCGCGCAAGCCGACTCCATCGAGGCCCTGAGAGACACGAGCCGCGATCTTTCGTAGGGCGGGCTGTCAGGGTCGCGGAAAACCCTCAGAGGGCGCCGTCCTCGAACGGGCCCCAGATGGCGAAGGTCTTGCCCAGGTTCCCGCCCCCGCCGCTCCTGGTGTCGCCCTGGATGTTGGCGAACAAGGTGTTGGCGTCGGGGCTGAAGGTCGCTCCGCACCACTCACGCCCGGTCTCCAGCTCCTGGGCGAAGTCGAAGATGCGGCCGTTGCGGGTCAAGCCCCGCATGAACAGGGTCTCGCCGTCGCCGTCCTCGCACAGCAGCACGCCGCCCCGGGGCGACACGGTGATGTTGTCGGGGTTGTCGAGAACAGCCTCCGATGGCGACTCGAAGATCAGGCGCAGGATGCCGTTCGGCCCCGCCGGGCGGTACTCCCAGACCTGGCCCTCACCGGCCTCACCCCCGCTCGTGGACGCGAAGAAGATGGAACCGTTGCCGGGCCAGACCCCCTCGAGGCGGGTGAAGACCGCCGCCCCCTCGGCCAGGCCCTGGCGGAACACCGCCGAGGAGTCGATCTCGGCGGCCGCCGGGTCGGGATCATCGATGTCGACCCACACCACCGGCAGGCCCCGGTTGATGGTCTGGCCGACGGTCGTGTTGTAGTTGGGCCGGTTGCGCACGGCGAGCACCTGGAGCCGGCCGGCGGTCATGTCACCGGGCGTGTCCGGGATGAAGCGGTAGAAGCCGGAACCCACCCGGTCGCCGGTGGCCGGGTCGTCGCGCCCCTCCACGAAGCTGCGGTCCTCGGTCTCGTAGACGATCCCGGTGGCGGGGTCGACGGCCACGGCCTCGTGGACGAACCGGCCCATGGCCTTCAGCGGCACCGGGGTGATCTCATCCTCGGCCGAGCCGGGCACCTCGAAGTTGTAGCCGTGGTCCTTGGTCCACCCCTGGGTCTCGCCGGCGGTGGTCTCCTCGCTGGTGATCCAAGAACCCCATGGGGTGAGGCCACCGGCACAGTTGACGATGGTGCCCTGGAGGCTGACGAAGTCGCGCACCAGCTCGGCGCTGCCGTCGGCGTTGGTCTTGACCTCGAGCGACGTGGTGCCGCCGGGGCCCAGAGGATCGTAGGCCGGCGAGGCCGGGTCACCGTCGAGCGGGCTCACACCGGGACGATCACGGTCCTCATGGTTGCGGATCAGTCGCACGTTGCCGTTGGGCAGGGCGAGCGCTCCCATGCCGTCATGGGCCTTGGGGGTGAGGTTGCCGTCGGACATGCGGTCGCCCTCGAAGCCGAAGCCGAGGTAGGAGAACCCGGCCGGCAGCGCCAGGCGCGAGACGCCGTCGCGCTGGTCCGGCGTGGGCGAGAGCGGTCCGTAACCACCCTGGCGGGCGTCGGCGCGCTGGGGGGGACGGCCCCTGGCCGCAGACGCCGCCAGAGCGGAGAACGGGTTGACGGCGGCGACGGCACCCCCGGCGGCGACTGCTCCGCCGAGGAAGAGCCGACGGGACAACTGGCTGGACGGTTCGGTCGTGCTCATGGACGTCTCTCCTGATCGCGGTCCGGCCCAACCTAGGTAGCCAGCATTTCGGGTCGGTGAGGTCGCGCTGGCCTTGAGGTGAACTGTGCGCCAAGGTCGCACGGCGCGCGTCGGACGCCGCGGGGTCGGCGGAGGCGCCGGGCGCGCCGTTGGCCAGGCCGGCGACGGTCCGCCATCGACCCGCGGCGCGAAGAGGCTGTCGCGTGAGCGATGGCTAGGAGTGCGCGGCCGATCCAGCTTGCCGATCGACGGTGCCGAGGCTCAACCCGTCCGCCGACGCTCCGCTGGGGTGGCGGGGCGGGGTCGGCGGACGTGAGCGAGTGACGGCGAAGCTACGCGGTCTGGATCTTGATCTCGATGTCGACGCCGGCGGGGAGCTCCAGGCGCTGCAGGGAGTCGACCGTCTTGGGCGAGGGCTCGAGGATGTCGAGGAGGCGCTTGTGGATGCGCATCTCGAAGTGCTCCCGCGAGTCCTTGTACTTGTGGGGCGACCGGATCACCGTGTAGCGGTGCTTCTCGGTGGGGAGGGGCACGGGGCCCCGCACCGTCGCTTGGGTGCGCAGCACCGTCTCGACGATCTTGCGGGTGGACTGGTCGATGATCTCGTGGTCGTACGCCTTGAGGCGGATGCGGATCTTCTGCTTGGGGTCGGCCATGGTCAGCTCTCTACTTGATGATCTTGGTGACGCGGCCGGCGCCGACGGTGCGACCACCCTCACGGATGGCGAAGCGCAGACCCTCATCCATCGCGATCGGGTTGATCAGCTCGACGTGGATCGTCGTGTTGTCCCCCGGCATCGCCATCTC
>NZ_DATLXO010000041.1:0-36009 GCF_035575815.1 Iamia sp. | reverse complement strand
CATCGGCTCCGGCCGCGCCGTCGTTGCGCCTGGTGCCCCGGCGGCGCCGGCGCACCCGCGCCGTGGTCACCCTCACCACCATCGTGGTCTTCGTCGTGCTCTTCGCCACGGCCGCGGTGCACACCACCATCGTCTCGGGTCAGCGCGACCTCGACCGGATCGCGGCGCGGATCCAGACCGGCGAGCGGCGCAACCAGACCCTGCGCCTGCGGGTGGCCGAGCTCGAGTCGCCGGGCCGGGTCGTGGACGCCGCCACCGCCGACGGCATGGAGGTGCCCGACGAGGTGACGTGGCTCACCCCTCAGCCCGACGGCGGGACCGAGGCCAGCACCGCACCGCGAGCCGGAGCGCCCGAGGCGACGGGCGGGGGAGCGACCGAGGATGAGGGCGTTGACGAGGACGTGACCGACGAGCGGGCCGGATCCGACCCCACGGACGCCGACGGCGATGGCGCCGACGGGTCCGCAGGATGACGCCGAAGCGTCCCGTCGACGGCGCCTACGACGGGTACCGGGCCCAGCGCGACCGCCGGCCCGCCCCATCGCAGCCGAAGGCCTCGCGCCGGTCCGCCCCACCCCCGGTTCCCCGCGACCGCCCGGTCCCGCCCTCCGCGCCCCGCCGGACGACGCCGGCCTCGGCCCGTCGCCCGGCGCCGGGCCGGAGGGAGAGGGGTGTGCGCTCCGGGCGTCGGACCCCGCCGCACGTCATGCAACGGCGGCTGCTGGCCCTGCCGCTGCTCAGCGTCCTGCTCTTCGGGGTCGTGGCGGCCAAGCTGGTCGACGTGCAGGTCCGCAACCCGGACCGCTTCCTCGCCAAGGGCCAGGTGCAGCGCATCGCGTCGGTCGAGCTCTCCGCCGGCCGGGGCGCGCTGCTCGACCGCAACGGTGAGGCGCTCGCCATGTCGGTCCCGCGGCGCACCGTGTTCGCCGACCCGAGCCTCATCGGCGATCCCGAGGCCGCCGCTCGCCGCCTGGCTCCCGTCCTTCGCGTCGACGGCCTGCTGCTCACCGAGCAGATGAGCGGCCCCGGGCGCTTCACGGTGCTGGCCCGGACCCTCGATGACCCGGTGGCGGACGCGGTGGAGGCCCTCGACATCGGTGGCATCGGCTTCGTGGAGGAGTTCAAGCGGGTGAGGCCGAGCGCGGACCTGGCCCGATCGATCGTCGGCACGGTGAGCGACGACGGGGCCAGTGGCATCGCCGGGCTCGAGATGCAGCTGGACGACATGTTGACCGGGACCCCGGGAGAGGTCACCTACGAGCGGGCCAAGGTGTCCGGCGGCGGGTCCATCGCCGGCTCCCGGAGACGGATCGTCCCGGCCCGCCCCGGTGCCGAGATCACCCTCACCATCGACCAGGCCCTGCAGTTCGAGACCGAGCGGATCCTCGCCGACCACCTCGGCCGGGCCGGCGCCGAGGGGGGCATCGCCATCGTGTCGCGCCCGTCGACCGGTGAGGTCCTAGCCCTGGCGAACCTCGAGACGGGTCCCGACGGCGGGCTCCGACCCTCGGCCAACAACCTGGCCCTCACCACGGTCTACGAGCCGGGATCGGTCAACAAGATCATCACCGTCGCCGCCGCCATTGAGGAGGGCCTGGTCACCCCGGAGACGGTCATCGAGGTCCCCGACACCCTCCCGGTCGGCGACCACGTCTTCACCGACTCCTCCCCCCACCCCACCACCAGCTGGTCGGTCACCGACATCCTGGCCACCTCGTCCAACGTGGGCACGATCATGTTGGCCCAGGAGCTCGGCGGGGAGCGGCTCGACGAGTACCTGCGGCGCTTCGGGTTCGGCGCCGGCACCGGCCTCGACTTCCCGGCCGAGTCCCGCGGGCTCCTCCTCGACGCCGAGGACTACGAGGACCAGAGCACCGCCATCGGATCGGTCCCCATCGGCCAGGGGGTGTCGGTGACCGCCCTCCAGATGCTCCAGGCCTTCAACGTCCTCGGCAACGACGGCTCCTACGTGCCGGCCCGCCTCGTGCGGGGCGTGACGCGCTCGGACGGCTCCAGCCAGCCGGTGCCCTCCGCTCAGCCCCGACGGGTCGTCTCCGACGAGGCCGCGGGCGCCGTGCGGGCCATGATGGAGCAGGTCGTCTCCCGCGGCACCGGCCAGTCGGCCGCCGTCCCGGGCTACACCGTCGCCGGCAAGACCGGCACCGCCCGCAAGCCCCAACCCGGCGGTGGGTACACCGACGAGGACGGAGCCATGCACTACGTCGCCACCTTCGCCGGCCTGCTGCCGGCCGAGAACCCCGACCTCTCGGTCATCGTCGTCATCGACGAGCCGGATCCGGAGCTGTCGATCTACGCCGGCGACGTCGCCGCCCCCGCCTTCGCCGACATCTCCCGCGTGGCCCTGCGACGCCTGAAAATCCCGCCCGCGGTCGGCGGCTCGATCACCGACGTGCCGGAGATGTCAGCCTCCGCCCGCGACGTCGACGATGCCCGGGTGCCCACCTCCGGCGCCGCTCGAGAGGAGGACGTGACGGCCACCGCCGGCGACGGCGACTCCCCCGAGGTCACGCCCCGCTCCGACGAGCCGCTCGGGTCCGAGCCGGCCGCCGGCGGCTGAGGGTGACGGGCCCCGACGCACCCTCGAGCCTCCATGCCGTCGCCGCCGCCGCCGCTCGCGCTGGCGCCGCTGAGCTCGACGGCGACGGTTCCACGCCCGTCGCCGGGACCGCGCACGACTCCCGGGCCGTCGCGCCCGGCGACGTGTTCTGCTGCGTGCCCGGGGCGACCGTCGACGGCCACGACCACGCCGGTGCCGCGGTGGCCGCCGGCGCGGCAGCCCTGCTCTGCGAGCGCCCCCTCGGCCTCGGGGTGGCCGAGGTCCGGGTGGCCTCGGTGCGGCGGGCGATGGGCCCGGTGGCGGCGGTCGTCGCCGGCGACCCGTCCCACGACCTCGTGGTGCTGGGCATCACCGGCACCAACGGGAAGACGACCGTGGTGCACCTCTTGGCCGCCGTCTTCGCGGCGGCTGGCTGGCCGGCGGTCACCGTCGGCACCCTGACGGGGGCCCGCACCACGCCCGAGGCCCCCGAGCTGCAGGCCACCCTGGCCGGGGCCCGGGCCGACGGGGCGCGGGTGGTGGCCATGGAGGTGTCGTCCCACGCCCTCGACCAGCACCGCGTCGACGGCACCCGCTTCGCGGTGGCCGGGTTCACCAACGTCAGCCCCGACCACCTCGACCACCACGGGACGATGGAGGCCTACTTCGCGGCCAAGGCCCGGCTCTTCACGCCGGAGCTGACCGACGCCGCCGTGGTCTGCACCGACGATCCTCGGGGTCGGCTGCTGGTCGACAGCGCCCAGGTCCCGACCCTCGGGGTGGGCGAGAGCGACGCCTCGGGCCTCGAGCTCGACGCCCTCGGCAGCCGCTTCACCTGGCGGGGCCAGGGTGTCCACCTCCCGCTCCCAGGTCGGTTCAACGTCCGCAACGCCCTGGTGGCGGCGGAGCTCGCCCACGCCGCGGGTGTGGCGCCCGCCGTCGTGGCCGCGGGCCTGGGCGCCGCCCCGCCCGCTCCGGGTCGGTTCGAGCCGGTCGTCGCCGGGCAGCCCTTCACCGTGGTCGTCGACTACGCCCACACCCCCGACGGCCTCGAGCAGGTCATCGCTGCCCTCCGGGAGGTCGAGGCCGGCCGTGTGACGGTGGTGTTCGGCTGCGGAGGTGACCGGGACCGCACCAAGCGCCCCCTCATGGGCGAGGCCGCGGCGGGCGCCGATCGGGTGATCCTGACCAGCGACAACCCCAGGTCCGAGGATCCAGGTGCGATCATTGCGGCCGTGCGCGCCGGCATCCCCCCCGAGACCGACCTCGTCATCGACCCCGACCGGCGGTCCGCCATCCGTGTCGCCCTGGCCGGAGCCGCTCCCGGCGACGTCGTGCTGCTCGCCGGAAAGGGCCACGAGACGACCCAGGTCACCGGCGACCGGGTGGTGCCCTTCGACGACCGCCAGGTCGCCCGCGAGCTGCTGAGCGGACGGAGCCCGACGTGATCGCCCTGCTCATGGCGGCCGGCGTGGGCCTGGCCAGCTCACTCGTCGGCACCCGCTTCCTCATCGTCTGGCTCCGCCAGCGGGGCATCGGCCAACCCATCCACGCCGATGTGCCCGACGCCCATCGCACCAAGGCCGGGACCCCCACCATGGGGGGCATCGCCATCGTCGGCGGCGCAGTGGTCGGCTACCTCGTTGCCCACACCCGTGACGGCATGGTCTTCACCCGCTCGGGACTGCTGTTGATTGGCCTCATCATCGGCGCCGGGCTCGTCGGGGCGGCCGATGACTGGATCAAGGTCTCCCAGGAACGGAACCTCGGCCTCTCCAAGGCGGCCAAGAGCATCGGCCTCCTGTCGGTCGCGGTCAGCTTCTCAGTGCTCGCGGTGACGGTCACCGACGTGCACACGAACCTCTCCTTCACGCGGTTCGACAACTTCGAGAACCTCGACCTCGGGCCCGGGCTGTGGTGCGCGTGGGCGATCCTGCTCATCATCGGTTGCACCAACGCCGTGAACCTCACCGACGGGCTCGACGGACTGGCCGGGGGCTCCGCCGTGTTCGGCTTCACCGCGTTCACGATCATCGCCTTCTGGGCCTTCCGCAACGCGGGGCAGCCCGAGGCCATCGCCGACTACCAGATCCCCCACGCCCTCGACCTGGCCGTCGTGGCCGCGGCGATGGTCGGCTCGGCGACCGGCTTCCTCTGGTGGAACGCCACCCCGGCGCGCATCTTCATGGGCGACACCGGCTCGCTGGCCATCGGCGGCGGGCTCGCCGGCCTCGCCCTGCTGCTCAACACCCACCTGCTGCTGCCCATCATCGGTGGGCTCTACGTGTTCGAGACGATGTCGGTGATCCTGCAGGTGGCCGGGTTCCGGCTCTTCAAGCGCCGGCCGTTCCGGATGGCCCCCATCCACCACCACTACGAGTTCGCGGGGTGGCCCCAGACCACCATCATCGTGCGCTTCTGGATCCTCGCCGGGCTCTCGACCGCCATCGCCCTCGGCCTCTACGTCGCCGACTTCATCAACCTGACCGGGCAGTGACCCACACCGTGACGGGTTCGGTGGTCGGGGAGGGACCGGTGTCGCGCCTGGCGCCCACGGTGGTGCTCGGCCTCGGCGTCACCGGGCGGGCCGTCGCCCGGGCGCTCGCCGCCCGGGGCCTTCCGGTGGTGCTCGTCGACGACGCGCCATCGGCGGCCGCCACCGACCTGGCCGGCGAGCTCGGGGTCGCCCTGGTGGGCCGGCCCGGCTCCGAGGCCCTGGCCGCGCTGCTGGACGGGGCCGGGGCGTGGGTGCCGGCGCCCGGGTTGCCCGAGTCGCACCCCGCCTTCGCCGTGGGCGCGGCCCGGGGAGTCCCCGCGGTCGGGGAGCTCGACCTGGCCGCGGCCTGGGATCCTCGTCCGTGCGTCGCCGTCACCGGCACCGACGGCAAGACCACCGTGACCGCCCTGATCCGCCTGATGCTCGTGGCCTCGGGCATCGCCGCGGTCGAGGCCGGCAACACCGACATCCCGCTCGTCGCGGCCATCGACGACCCCGACCCGGAGGTGTTCGTGGTCGAGGCGTCGTCGTTCCGGCTGGCGCCGCTGCGCCGCTTCGCGCCGGTCGCGGCCTGCTGGTTGAACTTCGGGCCCGACCACCAGGACGTCCACCTCGACCTCGGCCGCTACGAGGCGGCGAAGGCCAACGTCTGGCGGGGCTTCGGGCCCGATCAGCTGGCCGTGGCCAACCGCGACGACCCGGTCGTCATGGGCCACGCGGTCGGACGGCCCCACCTCGAGACCTTCGGCCTCGGCCCCACCCCCGACGGTCCCGGCGGGCACTGGAGCGTCGACGGCAGCGTCCTGCGGACCCCGGAGGGCGCGGGCATCGTCGACGCGTCGGAGCTCGAGCGCGCCCTGCCCCACGACCTGGCCAACGCCCTCGCCGCCGCGGCGGTCGCCCGCGCCGCAGGAGCCACGCTCGACGGCACCGCCGCCGCGCTGCGGGCCTTCCGCCACCTGCCGCACCGCGTACAGCTGCTCGGCCAGGCGAACGGCGTCCGCTGGTACGACGACTCCAAGGCCACGGCCCCGCACGCCGCGCTCGCGGCCGTCGCCGGGTTCACGTCGGTCGTGCTGATCGCCGGCGGCCGCAACAAGGGCCTCGACCTCTCCGTGCTGGGCGCCGGCGCCCCCCACCTGCGGGCCGTCGTGGCCATCGGCGAGGCCACCGACGAGGTGGCGGCGGCCTTCGCCGGCGTCCGACCGGTGACCACGGCGCGCTCCATGGACGACGCCGTGCGGGCCGCCGCGGAGGCGGCACGCCCCGGCGACGTCGTGCTGCTGTCGCCGGCCTGCGCCTCGTTCGACTGGTACCGCAGCTACGGCGAGCGGGGCGACGACTTCGCCCGCGCCGTCGCCGCGCTCGGCGTCACCGCCACACCGTCCACCACCGGCCCGCCGCGGCCCGGGAGACTGGGCCAATGAGCGAGCGCAGCGAGCGAATGAGACAGCACGGGCTCTCTGACGGCGGAGCGTGCGGAGCCGGCAGCGGTCATTGGTGCCCGGCGATGGGAACCCGGCTGGATGTGTCCCACAACGAGCGAATGAGACAATGACCGTCGTCCTGCCGCTGCGCCGCGACCGCGCCGAACCTCCTGCCCGCCGCCGCCTCCCGCGGCCCCACCTGCCAGGCCCGCCCCCGGGGGAGTCGACGTTCACCTTCGCCATCCTCTTCGCCGTGGTTTCGGTGCTGGTGCTCTTCGGCCTGGTGATGGTCCTGTCGTCGTCGTCGCTGGTCGCCCTGGAGGAGACCCGGTCGACGTGGTCCTACGCCGTGCGCCAGACGGTGTGGGCGGTGCTGGGAGGGCTGGGGATGGCCCTCGCCCTCTGGAGCGACCGACGCACGTGGCGTCGCTGGTGTCGCGTCGGGCTCATCGGCGCGGTGGCGTTGCTGCTCGCGGTGCTCGCCGTGGGACCGTCGATCAACGGCGCCACCCGGTGGATCGGGGTCGGGGCGGTGCAGATCCAGCCGTCGGAGCTGGTCAAGGTCGTCCTCGTCCTCTTCGTGGCCGACCTCCTCGCCCGCCGCAGCCGCGAGATGGACGACACCCGCCGCACCCTCTGGCCGGTCGTCAGCGTGCTCGTCGCCGTGTCCGGGCTCATCTTGTTGCAGCCCAACCTGGGCACCACGCTGGTCATCGCGTCGATCGTCGTGGTGATGCTCCACACCGCCGGGGCCCGCATGGGTTCGCTGTTCGGGCTCGGCGGCCTGGCGATGGTGGCCACGGGGCTGCTCGTCTGGTTCGCGCCCTACCGTCGCCGGCGCCTCTTCGCCATGTTCGACCCGTGGTCGAACGAGTCGAGCAGTGGCTACCAGGCCATCCAGGCCAACGTCGGCTTCGCCGAAGGCGGCCTGACGGGCCTGGGGTTGGGTCAGTCCAAGGCTAAGTACGGCTACCTGCCCTTCGCCCACAACGACTTCATCTTCGCCATCGTGGGCGAGGAGCTGGGCCTCATCGGAGCCCTCGGCGTGGTGCTGCTCTTCGTCGGCCTCACGTTCCTGGGGGTGCGCGTGGCGGCCCGGGCCGCGGATCGCTTCAGCACGCTCGTGGCCACCGGGATCACGGCCTGGCTGGTGTCCCAGGCCTTCCTCAACATCGGGGTGGTGGTGGGGCTGCTGCCCAACACCGGGGTGCCGCTTCCGTTCATCTCCTACGGCGGCTCGTCGCTGCTCGTCACCATGGTGGCGGTCGGGATGCTCCTCAACATCGCCCGCCACCCGCGCGCCACCACCGACGGAACGGCGGCCCGGTGACCGATGCGTCGGCCACGCGCGTGCTGATCGCGGGCGGCGGCACCGCGGGACACCTCGTCCCGGGCCTCGCCCTCGCCGCCGCGCTCGTCCGGCGGGGCACCGACGCGGCCGCGATCCACTTCGTCGGCTCCGACCGGGGGGTCGAGGCCGAGATGGTGCCCGCCGCCGGCTTCACCCTCGACGAGCTCCCCGGTCGCGGTCTGCCCCGCCGACCCGGACCGGCCATGGTGAAGGCGGCGTGGGCGCTGGTCTCGGCCACCCGGCGCGGCGCGGTGATCGTCCGTCGGCGCCGGCCCGAGGTGGTGGTGTCACTCGGTGGCCACGCCGCGTTCGCCTGCGCCTTCGGGGCGGTGCTCTCGCGGGTGCCCCTCGTCCTCGTCGAGCAGAACGTGCGCGCCGGGGCCGTGAACCGGGTGCTCGGCCGCTTCGCTCGCGCCAGCGCCGTCTCCTTCCCGGGCACTGACCTGCCCCGGGCCACGGTCACGGGCAACCCCCTGCTCGCCGGCCTGGTCACGGCGGCCGAGGATCGCCGGGGCCCCGCCGGTGACGCCGCCCGCCATCAGGCTCGCGTCGCACTCGGGCTGCCCCCCGACCGCACCGTCGTGCTCGTCACCACCGGGTCGCTCGGATCCACCCGGGTGAACGAGGCGGTGCGCGAGCTGGCCGTGCGCTGGGCCGATCGCCCCGACGTGGCCCTCCGCCACGTCGCCGGTCGCCGGGACCACGTGGCCCTGGCGACCATCGTCGCTGCCCGGCGCGCCGAGCGCCTCCACTACGACCTGGTCGCCTACGAGGACCGCATGGCGCTTGCACTCGCCGCGGCCGACGTGGCTGTGACCCGCGCCGGGGCCGGCACCTGCGCCGAGCTGGCCGCCTTCGGGCTGCCGGCGGTGATGGTTCCCCTGCCCATCGCCACCCGCGACCACCAGACGGCCAACGCCGCGGTGCTGGTCGACGCCGGGGGCGCGGTGGCGGTGCCCGACGCCGAGCTCGACGTGGACCGGCTCGAGGCGGAGCTGGGCCCGCTCGTCGACGACGCGCCCCGGCGTGGCGCCATGGCCACGGCCATGGCCGGTCTCGGCCGTCTCGACGCCGCCGAGCGGGCCGCCGTCGTCGTCGAGGAGGTGGCCCGTGGCTGAGGTGCCTGCGCCCGCCCTCGACCTCGGCTCCGGGTCGCGCCGCATCCACATAGTCGGGGTGGGCGGCGCGGGCATGCGCGCCATCGCGTCGGTGCTGGCCACCATGGGCCACCGCGTCTCGGGCTCGGACATGAAGCCGTCGGTCGGGCTCGACCCGCTGCGAGCCCAGGGGGTCGAGGTGCACGTCGGCCATGCCGCGGCCCACATCACGGGGGCGGAGGTGGTGGCCATCTCCACCGCCATCCCCGCCACCAACGCCGAGGTGGTGGCGGCCCACGAGGCGGGGATCCCCGTCCTGCGCCGCGCCGAGGTGCTGGCTGCGCTCACCCGCGTGCGCCGCACGGTGTCGGTCTCGGGCACCCACGGCAAGACCACCACCACGACCATGCTCGCCCTGGTCCTCGTCGAGGCCGGGTTGGCGCCCTCGTTCATCATCGGTGGCGACGTCAACGAGATCGGCAGCGGGGCGGTGTGGGACGCCGGTGAGCTCTTCGTCGTCGAAGCCGACGAGAGCGACGGCACCTTCACCGAGCTGGTCACCGACCTCGCCGTGGTCACCAACATCGAGGCCGACCACCTCGACCACTACGGCGACCTGGCGGCCATCGAGGCCGCCTTCGACGACTTCGTCGGCGCCGCGCGGGTGGCGGTGGTCTGCATCGACGAGCCTCACGCCGCGGCCCTGGCGGCGCGGCGCGACAGCCTCACCTACGGCACCGGTGTGGGCGCCGACTACCGCATCGTCGACGTCGCCGTCGACCGGGTCACCACCCGCTTCGCGGTCGAGCACCATGGGACGCGCCTAGGCGTCATCGAGATGCCGATCCCCGGGCTGCACAACGCCCGCAACGCCACCGCTGCCGTTGCTGCCAGCCTCGAGGTCGGGGCCCCGTTCGAGATCGCCGTCTCCGCCCTCAGCCGCTACGCCGGCGTGGCGCGCCGCTACCAGTTCCGTGGCACGCACCGCGGCGTCACCTTCGTCGACGACTACGCCCACAACCCCGGCAAGGTCGCAGCCGTGGTCAGCACCGCCGCCCAGGGTGGATGGGGGAGGGTGGTCGCCGTGTTCCAGCCGCACCGCTACTCGCGCACCGAGGACCTGTGGGCTGGCTTCGCGCCCTCCTTCGACGGGGCCGACCTGGTGGTCGTCACCGATGTCGACGGCGCCGGTGAGCAGCCCCGCCCCGGCATCACCGGCCAGCTCGTCGCCGACGCGGTGACGAGCGCCCGCACCGACCAGGCGGTCCTCTACGTCCCCGAGCGAGCCGCGCTGGTCACGCTCCTGGCCGAGGAGCTGGGCGACGGCGACCTGTGCCTGACACTCGGGGCCGGCGACATCACCGTCGTGCCCGACGAGGTCCTCGCCCGGCTCCGTCGCGAGCCCGGTAGCACGGGCTCTCCGACGGTGCACCGATGAGCGAGCGCTGCGAGCGAACCGGACAGCACGGGCCCTCCGACGGCGGAGCCGGCGGCGCTCGTTGGTGTCCGGCGACGACCATCGCCCGCAACGCACTCCATCACGTGGTGGTGCACCGATGAGCGAGCGCCGCGAGCGAACCGGACAGCACGGGCTCTCCGACGCGGTGGAGCGGGCGGCCTCGGTGTTGGGTGACCGGGCCCGACGGGACGTGGCGCTCGGCCCCCTCAGCACCTACCGCGTGGGCGGCCCGGCCGCCCTGCTGGTCCAGGCGGACGACCAGACCGACCTCGTCCGGGTCGCGGTCGCGGTCACGGCCAGCGGCCTGCCGACGCTGGTGGTGGGCAAGGGCTCGAACCTGCTCGTGGCCGACGAGGGCTTCGCCGGCATCGTCGTCGTCCTCGGTCCCGCCTTCGCCACCGTGGCCGTCCAGGGCACCGTGGTGCGAGCCGGCGGCGCGGCGAGCATGCCCGTGGTGGCCCGGCGGACGGCGATGGCGGGGCTGACCGGGTTCGAGTGGGCCGTGGGCGTGCCCGGTTCGGTCGGCGGGGCGGTGCGGATGAACGCCGGCGGGCACGGTTCCGACATGGCCGCGACCCTACGGAGCATCCGCGTGGCGGACCTCGCGGCGGGGAAGGATGGAGCGGTGCCTGCGTCGTCCCCCGCCACCGGCCTCGCCCTCGGGTACCGCCGCTCGTCGGTCACCGCATCGCAGGTGGTGGTCGAAGCCGAGCTGGCCCTGCGACCGGGCGAGGCCGCCGCCGCCACCGCCGAGATCAGTGAGATCGTCCGTTGGCGGCGCGAGCACCAGCCGGGCGGCGCCAACGCCGGGTCGGTGTTCACCAACCCGGCCGACGACTCCGCGGGTCGGCTGGTCGCGGCCGCCGGCGCCAAGGGCCTGCGGCTCGGCACCGCCGCGGTGTCCGAGAAGCACGCCAACTTCATCCAGGCCGATCGCGGCGGACGGGCCGCCGACGTCCTCGCCCTGATGGTCGAGGTGGCTCGGCGGGTCGAGGCCACCTCCGGTGTGCGCCTCCAGCCCGAGACCCGCATGGTCGGTCTGTCGTGGCCGAGAGGGGAGCCGAGGTGAGCACCCGACGGCCCCCGGTGCGCGACGAGCGCACCCGCCCCCCGGTCCCTTCGCGATCCTCGGTGCGTGCCCAGCCCGTCGACGCTCCCGCCCACCCCCGCATCCGGGCCCGCCGCGTCGAGGTCGCCCGCGACGAAGGGCGCCGCCGCCGACATCGCCTCAACATCGGTCTCGGGGTGCTCTGCGCCGTCGTGTGGGCGATGGTGATCGGGCGCAGCGCCCTGCTCGACGTCGACCGCGTGCAGGTGAGCGGCGCCGAGCGCACCGGTGTCGTCGAGGTCGTCGGCGCCTCCGGCGTCGCCGTGGGGCACCCCATGGCCGAGCTCGACCTGGCCCAGGCCGCCGATGAGGTGGCCCGGCTGCCGTGGGTCGACGAGGTCAGCGTGCGCCGCATGTGGCCGGGCACCGTCCGGGTGGTCGTCACTGAACGGCACCCCGTCGGCGTCGCCCGGACCGCCGGGGAGTGGGCCCTCCTCGACGCCGAGGGCCGGGTGCTGGACGTGGTCCCGACGCGCCCCGACGGCCTGGTGGCCATCGAGGGGTCCGACCGCGTAGCCGCCGGCGACGTGGCCGCGGCCCCGGCCCGGCGGGTGTTGCGCGCCATCGACCGCCTCCCCTCCGCCCTGCGGGCGTCGCTGCAGGGTGCAACCCACGAGGGCGACGGGCTCGTCCTCGCCCTCGACGGTGGCTGGCGGGTCGTGGTGGGTGACGCGACCGACCTGCGGGCCAAGGCCGACGCCGCCCTCGCCGTCCGCCAGGCCGCCGGTGCGGCCGACGGGTGTCGCATCGACGTGCGGGTTCCCACCGCGCCGGTCTTGACCGGCGGTGGCCGCTGTGCATAATCTCTCAACCCACACCACAACTTTACATAACCCTGAGCCTGAACATGAGGTTGAGGGACAACAGGTGGTCGGCCTCCGAGGCCGACCGCCGGGCGCGTCACCAGATAGGAGCTCCCATGGCCGGTAACCCCCAGAACTACCTGGCGGTGATCAAGGTGGTCGGCATCGGCGGCGGCGGCTGCAACGCCGTCAACCGCATGATCGACGCGGGCCTGAAGGGGGTCGAGTTCATCGCCGTGAACACCGACGCCCAGGCCCTCTTGATGAGCGATGCCGACGTCAAGCTCGACATCGGGCGCGACCTCACCCGCGGCCTCGGCGCCGGGAGCGACCCTGACGTGGGCGCCCAGGCCGCCGAGACCCATCGCGGCGAGATCGAGGAGGTGCTCAAGGGCGCCGACATGGTGTTCATCACCGCCGGCAAGGGCGGCGGCACCGGCACCGGCGGCGCGCCGGTGGTGGCCGAGATCGCCAAGAGCATCGGCGCCCTCACCATCGGCGTGGTGACGCGGCCCTTTGCCTTCGAGGGCCGTCGGCGCTCGGTCCAGGCCGAGACCGGCATCCAGAAGCTGAAGGAGAAGGTCGACACCCAGATCGTCATCCCGAACGACCGGCTGCTCACCGTCTCCAACGAGAAGACCTCCGTGCTCAACGCGTTCAAGATGGCCGACGAGGTCCTCCTCCAGGGCGTGCAGGGCATCACTGACCTCATCACCACACCGGGGCTGATCAACACCGACTTCGCGGACGTGAAGATGATCATGAGCAACGCCGGCTCGGCCCTCATGGGCATCGGTCACGCATCGGGCGAGAGCCGGGCGCTGCAGGCGGCGCGCAACGCCATCTCCAGCCCGCTGCTCGAGGCCTCGATCGAGGGCGCCCGCGGCATCCTGCTGAGCATCACCGGCGGCAGCGACATGGGCCTCTTCGAGGTGAACGAGGCGGCCGAGGTCATCCACGGCGTCGCCCACCCCGACGCCAACATCATCTTCGGCACCGTCATCGACGACGAGATGGGCGACGAGGTGCGCGTCACGGTTATCGCCGCCGGCTTCGACCGGTGGGAGGAGGGGCGCAACCGCCCCCGGACCGCGGCCGGTGAGGCCGACGACGAACCTCCGGCACCGGTCACCGACCTCTTCGGAGGCGCCGTTGCGGCCGACGAGCCCGAGGATCCCGACGACTTCGACGTGCCGTCGTTCCTCCGCTGAGGTCCTCCGACCCCGCCCGCCGCTCTGTCGGCGCCGCCGTCGGCGACGCCCGCTCGCTCTCCGTCCGGCACCTGACCACCACTCGCGCCGACGGCGACCTCGCCGTTCGACCCGAGGGGCCCGACCTCGACCGTCGACGGGCCGCCGTGGCCGCCCAACCGTGGACCTGGCTGCGCCAGGTGCACGGCGCCGAGGTCGTCACGGTGACCGAGCCCGGAGGCCAAGCCGGTGCCGAGGCCGACGCCGCGGTCACCTCGGTGCCCGGGGCCGTCCTGGCGGTCACCACTGCCGACTGCGTGCCCGTCGTGCTCCTCGCCGACGACGGGGTGGGTGTGGTCCACGCCGGGTGGCGCGGGCTGGTCGCGGGCGTCGTCCGCGCCGCGGTCACGGCCCTGGCTGACCTGGGTCACCCGCCGACCCGGGCCGTGATCGGCCCCTGCATCCGGGCCGCTCGCTACGAGTTCGGGACGAACGACCTCGAAGGGGTGGCCGCCCGCTGGGGCGACACCGTGCGGGCGACGACTCCCGCCGGGACCCCGGCCCTCGACATGGTCGCCGGGGTGCGCGCCGCCCTGGCCGAGGCAGGGGTCACCGACGTCGACGACGGCGGCTTGTGCACCGCGGCCGACGCCGAGCGGTTCTGGTCGTTCCGGGCCCGGGGCGAGACCGGTCGCGTTGCCACCATCGCCTGGCTCGAGGAGACGCCCGGGTGATCGCCTGCACGGTCTCGGCGGCCGAGCTGGCGGCGCGCCTGGACTCCCTGCGCGAGCGCATCGAGGCCGCCGGGGGCGACCCCTCGGCGGTCACGGTGGTCGGCGTCACCAAGGGCTTCGACGCCTCGGCGCCGGCGGCCGCCGCCGAAACGGGACTGGTCGACGTGGGGGAGAGCTACGCCCAGGAGATGGTGGTCAAGGCGGCCGAGGCGCCGGCCGGCCTCCACTGGCACTGGGTCGGACGGCTGCAGCGCAACAAGGTCCGCCTGGTCGCGCCACTCGTGCGCCTGTGGCACAGCGTCGATCGCGTCGAGCTGGGCGCGGAGATCGCCCGTCGGGCCCCGGGAGCGGCGGTGCTGGCGCAGGTGAACACCTCCGGCGAGGGCACCAAGGGCGGATGTGCGCCGAGCGATGCGGCTTCGCTCGTTGGCGACCTGCGGGCCGAGGGCCTCGAGGTGCGGGGACTCATGACCGTGGCCCTCCGGGGCCCCGACGGCGCCGCTGGCTGCTTCGCCACCCTTCGCCGCCTAGCCGACGACCTCGACCTGCCCGAACGCTCGATGGGGATGTCCGGCGACCTCGAGGCCGCCGTGGCCGAGGGGGCCACCATCGTGCGGGTCGGCACCGCCCTGTTCGGGAACCGGACCCCGTGACAACCCCCAGCCCGACCACGGCCGGCCCGCCCTCCACCTCTCCGCCGGTCACGTCTCGGGGACTGGGGGCGCCCGTTCCCGGGACCGGTCCGGAGGTCGGTCGGCGCGACATCAGCCGGGCCCCGCCGAAGGCGACGAGCACAGTAGGTATGCTGCCCGACCAGGAGGACGAATGGCGACCATGTGGCGTAAGGCAATGCTCTACCTCGGGCTCGGCCCCGACGACGAGTACGACGACTACGACCCCGGCTACGACGACCCGACACCGTCGCGCGTCCAGCGTTCGGGCCCACCGAACCCTCCGGGCTCCGGCCCCGTCGAGCCCGTCGAGCAGTCGACGGCGGTCGGCGCGGTGCGCCCGATGAGCCCGTCGCGGCCCTCGGACCCTGCCGGTGGTGGTGACTTCGCCACCCAGGTGGGCGCGGCCAGCGGCATCGGGCGGGTGGACTCGGCGACCGGCAGCTTCGGCGGCGCCCACCCGCGCCCCAAGGTCGTGCGGCCCATGCCCGTCGCCTCGACGGCCCGCCCTCGGCTCGTGGTGCCCACCACGTTCAACCAGGCGCAGGAGCTGGCCGACACGTTCAAGGGCAACCAGCCCGTCGTGATCAACCTCCGCCAGGCCGACCGCGAGGTATCACGCCGGCTCATCGACTTCTCGAGCGGCCTCTGCTACGGCCTCGGCGGCCGCATGGACAAGCTCGACTCGCAGGTGTACCTGCTGAGCCCGGCCAACATCGAGGTGTCGGAGGACGAGCGTGGTCGCCTGCGCGACCGCGGCTACGAGGACTGACCGCCCCACCCATGTCCCCCATCCTCCAGCTCATCTGCATCGCCGCGTTCGTCTACCAGCTCGTCGTGCTGGCCGCCATCATCCTCAGCTGGTTCCCGATCGAGCCCGGATCCGGGCTCGAATCGGTGCGCAACGTGCTCTCCTCGCTCACCGAGCCGGTGCTGGGGCCGCTGCGCCGGGCCCTGCCGCCGGTGCGACTCGGGGCCATGGCCCTCGACCTCTCGCCGATCATCGTGCTGATCGGCCTGGGGATCCTCCAGCGGTTCGTCTGCGGATAGCCGGTCGTCGGGCGCTCCGGGATGCGCGCGAGGCCCGGCCGGGGCACGACCCCGGCCTCTGACTACGATCGGTGGCATGGATCTCTCTTCCACCCTCTCGGGCTCCAAGGAGTTCCGCATCGTCAAGCGCGGGTACGACCCGGAAGAGGTGGACACGTTCCTCGACCAGATCTCCCTCGGGGTGTCGGAGCTGAAGCGCAAGCTGGCCGAGGCCGCGGATCGGGCGGAGGGGGACCCGACAGCTGCGGCGGGGGCAGCCGGTGACACCCCCGAGACCGGGGCCGGCGAGGTCCACCGGGTCCTGATCCTCGCTCAGCGGGCCGCCGATGAGGAGGTCCGCAAGGCGACCGAGGAGGGCGAGCGCCTCGTCACCGACGCCCGGGCCCAGGCCGACGACCTCCTGGCCAACGCCGAGCAGCGCGCCGCCGGGCTGCGCACCGAGGTCGACCGAGAGGTCGCCCAGCGTCGCGACGAGGGCCGCGCCGGGCTGTTGAGCGAGATCCACGAGCTGGAGGGGGTGCGCGGCAGCCTGTCCAACGACGTGGTCGTGCTCGAGCGTCACGTCGAGGAGCAGCGCGAGGTCGTGCAGGCCGCCATCGGCGAGCTGCAGTCACTACTCGATCACCCCGAGGCCTTCCGCATCGCCATGGCGTCGGGGGTCAGCACCGTGTCGGCCCCGCCCGACGAGCCGATCTACGTCGCCGATGTGGAGGCCCAGGAGACCCTCGGCGGGGGCGATGATGGTCCCGAAGGGCCCGGCGCAGAGGCCGTGGCGTCCGATCGGGGCGATGCCGATCGGGGCGAAGCCGAGCAGGGCACCATCCGTGACGAGCTGCTCGCGACCCAGGCGCCCGGCGAGGGCGACGAGGACGATGCCGGGCCCGCCGATGTCGCCCCCCCGGAGTCGGTCTTCGCCCGCCCCGATGATCCCACCCCCGACGCTCCCCAGCTGACGGGTCCGCCCGACGACGACGATGCCGGTCCGCCCACCGAGGCAGTCGCCACGGTGGCCGATGACGATCCCGACGAGGACGCCTTCCTCGCCGAGCTCCGCAAGGCGATGCTCGACGATGATCCCCTCGGCCCTCGCGACGAGTCCCTGGCGCCGTCCACCATCGTCGACGAGGACCCGAACCGCAACCGACCCCGCTTCGGTCGCCGCCGCTGAGAGGCCGCGCCAGTAGGCACCAAGTCGAAGTCATCCGATTCGGTCGAGCGCGGCCTCTCACCCACAGAACGGGTGGTCTTTCGGCGGCGAAGCCGCGGAAAGCGCTCAGAACGCCTCCCCGTGGCGGACCAACGGTGAACGGTCGGCATCGCCTACTGGCGAGCGTTCTGACCCGCCCGGGCACCCTGGGCTGACCGACGGGCCCGGGTGCTCAGGCCCGACGGAGCGAGACCCGGCAGGTCAGGCCATCGAGGTCGAGCTCGCGCACCGAGACCCCGGTGGAGGCGTCGCCCTCGTCGGGGCCCACGGCGAGGTCGGTGGCGAGCGTGTCGGACGCGATGCGCCCGGCGTGCGCGGCGGCGGCGGAGGCGACCGACGGGTCACCCTCGAGGCGCAGGGCGATGCGGTCCGAGAGCTGGAGCCCGGCCTCCCTGCGCAGGTCGTTCACGGCCCGGATGAGCTCCCGGGCCACCCCCTCGGCCCGCAGGTCGTCGTCGACGGCGAGGTCGAGGGCCACCGCCCACCCGCCGTCCTCGGCGAGGGCGAAGGACTCGTGGCGCCGGGCCCGCACCTCGACGTCGGTGGCCGTCAGGCGCTCACCCGCGACCTCGATGGAGCCCTCCTCGTCGAGCTGGCGACGCAGCTCGGTGCCGTCGGCGGTGGCCAGGGCCGCCTTGATCGCGGGCAGCTTCGAGCCGAGGCGGGGCCCGAGGGCCCGGAAGTTGGGGATCACGTCCCAGCTCATGAGACCCGAGAGGGTGTCGACCTCCTCGAGCACCTTGACGTTGAGCTCGGCGGCCACCTCGGCGCCCAGCTCGTCGCTGAGGGCTCCCTCCCCGTGCAGCAGCAGAGCGCGAGGCAGCGGTTGGCGCACCTTCACCTTGGCGTCGGTGCGCGCGGCGCGGCCGAGCGCCACCAGGCGACGCGCGGCAGCCATCCCCCCGGCCCGCGCGTCGGCCTCGGCCGTGCGCTCGGGGGCCGTGGGCCAGTCGGCCAGGTGGACCGAGTCGGACCCGGTGAGGGTCCGGTGGATCTCATCGGCGAGGAAGGGGCAGAACGGGGCCAGGAGGCGGGCGGTGACCTCCAGGCAGTGGTGCAGCGTGGCGTGGGCGGTCGGGTCCTCCGCCCCCCAGAAGCGGGGCCGGCTGCGGCGCACGTACCAGTTCGACAGGTCGTCGACGAACGCCGCGATGCGCGTCGAGCCGGTGAGGGCGTCGAAGTCGTCGAGGGCGGTGGTGACGGCGGTGACCGTGGTGTCGAGCTGGCCGAGGACCCACCGGTCGAGGACGTGGTCGGGATCGGGCCGGGCACCGTCACCATCGGGTTCCCACCCGTCGAGGTCCGCGTAGGTGGTGAAGAAGCCGACCACGTTCCAGAGGGTGATGAGCGTCTGGCGGGTGCTCTCACGAATGGCCTCGTCGAAGACCCGCCGCGGGCTCCACGGCTGGCCGGCGGAGAAGAAGTACCAGCGCAGCCCGTCGGCGCCGAAGCGGCCGAAGGCGTCCCACGGGTCGATGACGTTGCCCTTGGACTTCGACATCTTCTTGCCCTCCTCGTCGACGATGTGCCCGAGGCACACGACGTTGCGGTAGGGCGTGGCGTCGAACACCAGCGTGTTGACGGCGAGGAGGCTGTAGAACCAGCCGCGGGTCTGGTCGATGGCCTCGCAGATGAAGTCGGCGGGATACGCGGGAGGCCGGTCGGTCTGGCCGATGTGGTGCTGCTGGGCCGTCGGCATGGCGCCGGAGTCGAACCAGGCGTCGAGCACCGGTGCCAGGCGCCGGGCCGTGCGCTCGCAGCGGGGGCAGGCGAAGGTGACGTCGTCGATGTAGGGCCGGTGCAGGTCGAGCGCCGAGTGATCGTCGCCGGTGAGCTCGGAGAGCTGGGCGACGGTGCCGACGCAGGTGTCGTGACCCTCGGCGCAGCGCCAGATGGGCAGCGGCGTGCCCCAGTAGCGGTCGCGGGAGAGGGCCCAGTCGATGTTGGACTCCAGCCACTTGCCGAAGCGGCCCCGCTTGATGTGGTCGGGGTGCCAGCCGATGCGCTCGTTCTCGCGAAGAAGGGCATCGCGGCGCGCCTCGGTGCGGGCGAACCACGAGGTCTTGGCCCAGTAGATGAGCGGCGTGCCGCACCGCCAGCAGTGGGGGTAGCTGTGCTCGTGGTCCTCGGCCGCCTCCAGCAGGCCGCGGGTCTCGAGCTCGGCCAGGAGGTCGTCGTCCGCGTCCTTGACGAAGCGTCCGGTGAGGGCCGGCACGCTGTGGTCGAAGGCGGCGTCGGCGTCGACCGGGTTGAGCACGGGCAGGTCCTCGTCCCGCCCGATGCGAGCGTCCTCCTCGCCGAAGGCGGGGGCCAGGTGGACGATGCCCGAGCCGTCGTCGGTGGTGACGAAGTCGGCGGCCACGACCCTCTGGCCCCGATCGTCGAGCGCCAGCGCGTCGAACGGCCGCTGGTAGCGCACGCCGACCAGGTCGCTCCCGGCCATGGTGGCGACGACCTCGTCTTCGGGTTGGCGCCGAAGCTGGGCGGCCTGGGCCATGACCAGGTCGGCCCGCTCCGCGTCGGTGCGGACCCGCACGTAGGTGATGTCGGGGCCCACCGCCGCGGCCACGTGGGACACGAGGGTCCACGGCGTCGTCGTCCACACGAGGAGGTCCGCGCCCCGCACCGCGTCGGGTCCGTCGGTGATGGGCAGCCGCACGTAGGCCGAGCGGTCGACGACGTCCTGGTAGCCCTGGGCGACCTCGTGGCTCGAGAGGGCGGTGCCGCAGCGCCCGCAGTACGGGCTGACCCGGTGGCCCTCGTAGAGCAGGTCCGCGTCCCACATCTGCTTGACCAGCCACCAGACCGACTCGATGTAGGAGCTGTCGAGGGTCCAGTAGGCGTCGCGGGTGTCGATCCAGGTGCCCGAGCGGTGGGTGAGCGAGCTCCAATCCTCCACGTAGCGCGTCACCGACTCCCGGCAGCGCTCGTTGAACTGAGCGATGCCGTAGGCCTCGATCTCGTGCTTGGAGTGGAGCCCGAGCTCCTTCTCGACCTCGAGCTCGACGGGCAGGCCGTGGCAGTCCCACCCGCCCTGGCGCGGCACCCGGCGACCGCGCATCGTCTGGAAGCGAGGGTAGAGGTCCTTGAACACCCGGGCCCACACGTGGTGGAGGCCGGGGCGCCCGTTGGCCGTGGGCGGTCCCTCGTAGAAGATCCAGGGCTCGGCGTTCGTCCGCTGGGCCTCGACCCGGGCGGGGAGGTCGTCGTCCCGCCAGCGGGCGAGCACGCGCTCCTCGAGCGCGACGAGGTCCAGCGCGGAGTCGAGGGGTCCGAACGGCATCCGGTCACCTTACGGGGGGACCCTCGGATCGCCCGAGACGGTCCGGGCTCGCCATCGCCACCGCCGGGTGGAGGATGCATCGGGTGGTGGGCGCACTCGCTATGCTGCGGCACCCTTTGACGACGAAGAAGGTAGGAGCCCGATGGCTCGCACCGCGAAGAAGTCAGCTGCCCCGAAGGCGGCTCCGGCGAAGAAGCCCGCCACCAGGACCGCAGCGGCCTCGCCCTCCGCCGCCCGCAAGGCGTCGGGTGCGAAGAAGGCGGCGGCTCGCAAGGCGCCGGTTCCGAAGGCGACCTCGCCCTTCTCGGCCGCGTTCCTGAAGGCCCAGCGCACCGTGCTGCTCGCAGAGCGAGCGACCTACCTGGGCCAGGCCGAGAGCCTGAAGGCCGAGGCCGACTCCCTGGTGGCCGACATCGACCCCGGCGACGTGCAGTTCGACGAGGAGTCCGGTGAGGGCGATTCCCTGGCCATCGAGCGAGACCGCGACCTGGCCCTCTCGGCCCAGGCCCGCCAAGCCGTCGACGAGATCGACCACGCCCTGTCCAAGTTCGGCCTCGGCACCTACGGGGTCTGTGAGATCTCCGGCGACCCCATCCCCGAGGAGCGCCTCGAGGCCATCCCGTGGGCCCGTGAGAGGGTCGAGCACAAGATCGGCGGGCTCGGCCGTCGTTGACCCGCGGTCGACGCCCTCGGTCGCCGCATCCCGGCCGGGTCCGAGGTCAGTTGCAGGCGCACCGGGGGCCGACGTGAGGGGCGTCCCGCGCGCCGGGCTGGTCGGCGGTGTCGCGGCGGTGATCATCGTGGTCGACCAGCTGAGCAAGCACTGGGCGCTGCGCCGCCTGGGCGACTTCTCCACGATCGAGGTCGTCGGGTCGCTGCAGCTCCGGCTCACCTGGAACACGGGCACCGCCTTCAGCCTCGGCGACGACCTCAACCTGGGACCGATCATCGCCGTGCTGGCCCTCCTCGTGGTCGGGTGGCTCCTGTGGTCGGGCCACAGCGCCCGGCGTCCCGGAGCCGTCGCCGCGGGGCTGGTGGCCGGCGGGGCGGTGGGCAACCTCATCGACCGGGCTCTGCGCTCGGGTCCCAACGGGCAGCCCGTCGGGTTCATGGGCGGCGCCGTGGTCGACTTCGTCGACCTCCAGTGGTGGCCGGTGTTCAACGTCGCCGATGCCGGGATCGTCGTGGGCGCCTTCCTCCTCGTGGTCGTCTCGATGTTCGAGCCCCGCACCGACGCGCCGGGCGACGACCCGCCGGCCGGCGACGACGGGTGACGCAGCGCGCCGAGACCGTCCCCTCGGCCCTGGCCGGGCAGCGCATCGATCGCATGGTGGCCCTCGTCGCCGATGTCAGCCGGGCCGAGGCGGTCACGTTGCTCGCCGCCGGTCGGGTGCGCATCGACGGGGCCGTGGCGGCCAAGGTGTCCGAGCGCGTGGCCGAGGGCGCGGTGGTCGAGATCGACCTCCCCGACGCCTCGCCGCCGGACCCCGGCGTCGCCCCCGAACCCGACGTCGCGGTGGCCGTGGTGCTCACCGATGATGCCTTCGTCGTGGTCGACAAGGCGCCGGGGCTGGTCGTGCACCCCGGCGCCGGCCACGGCCACGGCACGCTCGTCGCCGGGCTGCTGGCCCGCTACCCCGAGATCGCCGAGGTGGGGGACCCCGAGCGCCCCGGCATCGTCCACCGCCTCGATCGCGACACCTCGGGGCTGCTCGTCGTGGCCCGCACGCCGGCGGCCTACGACCACCTCGTGGCCCAGCTGGCGGCGCGCACCGTGTCGCGCCACTACCAGGCTCTCATCGTCGGGCGCCCCGATGCGGCCCAGGGCCTGATCGACGCCCCCATCGGGCGCTCACCCCGGCAGCCGACGCTGATGGCCGTGCGCTCCGACGGCAAGGAGGCGCGCACCCGCTACGAGGTGCACGAGCGCTTCGACCGACCCAGTCCGACGGCGCTGGTCACCTGCCGGTTGGAGACCGGCCGCACCCACCAGATCCGGGCGCACATGAAGGCCATCGGCCACCCCGTGGTCGGCGACATCCGTTACGGCGGTGGGCGTTCGGAGGTGAGCTGTCCTCGCACCTTCCTCCACGCCGCCCACCTCGCCTTCGCCCACCCGGTGACGGGCGACCCGGTCACCGCGGACGCACCGCTGCCCGGCGACCTGGCGGCGGTGCTCGCAGCCGTGCGGTCGGCCTGACACCCTCGACCCGCCGTGCGGGTGGCAGTCGAGGCGACGTGGTGTGACGGATGGCATAACCCGGCGGGACGGGGGGCACGCCGTCGATCTCAGCTACCGGCCGAGGTCAGCGACCACCTGGTCGCAGGGGCCGGCGGCAAGGTCATCGTCGGCATCCGCCTCGACGTGCAGAGCGAGGCCCGGGAGCGCGCCGAGCAGAAGATCTGGATCGACGCCCGCTCGATCCACCTCTTCGACCCCGAGACCGGCGCATCTCTGGTGCAGCGCCCCCGCTGACCCCGGCCGTGCTCGCCCTCCACGGTGGCGGGGGCGGCGGGGACGGCGGGGGTGGCCGGGAGCGGTCAGGGGGCCGGCTCGGGCCACTCTGCCTGACCCCGGGTGATGGCGGCCACGTCGGCGAGGGTCCGGGCCTCGAGCAGGGTGCGCATCTGGCGCCCCGCGTCGGCCCACACCGCCAGCAGCACGCACTGGCCCTCGTGGTCGCACGCACCGTTCTGGTGGGGCTCGCCGAAGTCGCCCACCACGATGGGACCGTCGACGGCCGAGACGACCTGGGCCAGGGTGATCTCGGCCGGGTCGCGGGCCAGCACGTAGCCGCCGCCAACGCCGCGCTTCGAGCGCACCACCCCGGCGCCCTTCAGCGCCAGCAGGATCTGCTCCAGGTACGGCTGGGGGAGTCCCGTGCGCTCAGCGATGTCGCGCACCGCAGTGGGCGCTTCCTCGGGGTGCAGAGTGAGCGACAGCAGCGCACGGCACGCGTAGTCGCCCCGGGTCGAGACCTTCACGGACGCCATGGTACGGGCCGGGGCGACCGTGGGGAGCCGCCCGGCAGGCCGCGCTTCGGATCGGCGCCGGTCGACCGATAGGGTCATCAGTCCTCGGGTCCGTCCGGGGAAGGAAGGGGCCATGCGTGGGCGACCACCCCCTCATCCCGGACTACGGCGGGGCCTGCATCGCGAGCCTGGTCCCCGCTCTGCTCGAGCCGGGCGATGTCGCGCCGCCGTGGCTCCCGGCCGCTGCGGCCGAGGCCGACCAGGTCGTGCTGCTCGTCCTCGACGGGTTGGGGTGGGACCAGCTCCAGGCCCGGCGCCACCTGGCGCCCACCCTGGTGGGCATGGCCGGCGGCTCCATCACCAGCGTGTCGCCGTCGACCACCGCCACCGCGCTCACCTCGATCGCCACCGGTTTGGCCCCTGGCGAGCACGGCGTGATCGGCTACCGCGTCGCGGTCGGCGGCGAGGTGCTCAACATCCTGCGCTGGTCGACGGCTCAGGGCGACGCCCGCCGCCACATCGCCCCCGAGCAGTTCCAGACCCACCCCGCCTTCGCCTCCCAGCGTCCCGCCGTGGTCACCAAGGCCGAGTTCGCCTCGTCGGGGTTCAGTGGTGCCCACCTGTGCCAGGTCCGGTTCAACGGGTACCGGGTGCCGTCGACCATGGTCACCGAGGTCGGGCGGCTCCTGCGCGACGGCGAGCCGTTCGTCTACGCCTACTACGACGGCATCGACAAGGTCGCCCACGAGTACGGCCTGGGTGACCACTACGACGCCGAGGTCGCCGCCGTCGACCGCATCGTCGGCGACATCCTCTCGGTGCTGCCCGCCGGTGCCGCCGTCGTCGTGACCGCGGATCACGGTCAGGTGCACGTCGGTGACCGCATCGTGGCCCTCGACCGCGACCTCACCCCTCACATCGCGTTCCAGTCGGGCGAGGGTCGGTTCCGCTGGCTGCACGCGCGCTCCGGGCGGGCCCCGGCCCTGCATGAGGCGGCCATGGCCCACCACGGCGGCGACGCCTGGGTCGTCACCCGCGACGAGACCATCGAGGCGGGCTGGTGGGGCCCCGTCGTCACCGATGCCGCCCGCGCCCGGCTCGGCGATGTCGCCCTCGTGGCCCGTGAGCCGGTGTCGTTCCACGACGACGCCGATACGGGCCCGTTCGTGCTGATCGGCCGCCACGGCTCGCTCACCGAGGACGAGATGCTCGTCCCCTGCCTCGTCGGCCCCGCCTGACCGAGCGGCTCGGTTCTGCGGGGCCCTGGGCTGGTGCCGGACCCGGACGGTCATGAGGGGGCTCCGACCTCGTACCCTCACCAGTCCCGACCCGTTCCAGGAGCACCCCAGATGTCCGACGCCGAGCCGACCCCGACCGCCATGCCCGGCGCCGCCGATCCTGCGGTGCAGGGTGAGCTGATCGACCCGAGCGGGGGCGACGGCGAGGGCACGGCGGAGCGCCGAGAGGCGGTCGAGGAGCCGGCCAAGCTCATGCGGATCGGCTCGATGATCAAGCAGCTGCTCGAGGAGGTGCGCAGCGCCGATCTCGACGACGCCGCCCGGGTGCGGCTCAAGGAGATCTACGAGACCTCCCTCGTCGAGCTGGGGTCATCGCTCTCGGAGGACCTGCGGGCCGAGCTCGACCGGGTGGCCATCCCCTTCGGCGACGGTGACGGGCCCCCGTCCGACCCCGAGCTCCGCGTGGCCCAGGCCCAGCTGGTGGGCTGGCTGGAGGGCCTGTTCCACGGCATCCAGGCGTCGCTGTTCGCCCAGCAGATGGCGGCCCGCTCCCAGCTCGAGGACATGCGTCGCCAGCTCCCGCCCGGTGCCGACCCCGGCGGCCCTGTTGGGCCCGGTGGGCCCGGAAGCCAAGGCCGTCCCGGTGGACTCGGCGAGCCCGGCGGCGGCACCTACCTGTAGCTCCACTTGCCGGGCCCGGGCTCGTCCTGGCTCGCCCTGCTCAGCGGTGGAGGGTCGCCGTCCGCGATGGGCTACGGGTGCGTCTGTGCCGGGCGTCTGCGTTGGCGATGAGGGCCTCGGCGCGACGTCGGGTGAGGTGGTGGGTGTGGGCCCGTTCGGCGGGGGTGTCGTCGGGGTCGCCGGTGGTGGTCGGGTCGGGGGGTGGTCGTGGACCGACGAGCGGGGGCCGGGCGCGGAGGGACGGGGTGAGGGGTGCGGTGTCGGTGCGAGCGGTGGTGAGGGTGCCGTCGCGGCTGCGGGTCATGGTGAAGGCACCGGTGTGGATGAGTCCGTGGTGGTGGCGGCAGAGCAAGACCAGGTTGATGAGGTCGGTGCGACCGCCGTGCTCCCACCAGGTGAGGTGGTGCGCAATGCAATACTCGGGGGCGACCGCGCAGCCGGGGAACTGGCAGCCGCCGTCTCGGACGCGCAGGGCCCGGCGCTGGGCCCGGTTGGCGATGCGGATCTTGCGGCCCATGTTGAGCTGGTCTGCGCCCTCGCCCACGTAGATGGGGACGACGGTGCCCTCGCAGGCCAGCCGACCGAGGGTGGCGGGGGAAACGGGCCCGACGCGGGACAGCTCAGAGAGCATCAGGGGGTAGGGGGTGAGGGGGTCGAGGTCGACGAGTGGGTCATCGTCGGCAGGGGCCGCAGTTATGTTGCCGATGTCGGGTGGCAGGTCCCACGGCGGCAGGGTCGGCCGGGCGGCACCGTCATCGGGTCCGGTCGGTTCGGCGTCGGGACTCGCCTCTGCGCCGGAGCGGCCGGTGGTGCCATGACCACTGGCGGGCCATGTTGGGTGGGTCTCGTCGGCGGCATCCGGGTTGTTGGAGTGCTCGGGGGCTGGGGGTTCCCGATCGCGCTCGCACCCTGGTCCGGCGCGGTGGGCGCCCGGGGTGGCGCCGGGCGGCTCGGAGAGGGCGGGCATGGTGGCGAGGGCCAGGATCAACGGGTGGGCGGTGCCGTCGTCGTCTCCGCCACGGGTGCCGCGGCGGACGAGCTCGACGAGGGCGTCGGCCCGGCGTTCGGCGGCGGTGAGCTCGTCATCCGCGGTGAACACCTTGGCGCGCCACATCGCGTCGATCTCGGTGTCGATGGCGGTGGCGAGGATCTCGCCGTCCTCGGCGGAGAGGTCGAGGTCTCCGGCCCAGCGGTCTCCGACCGGCGAGAGGTGGGCCCGGGAGTGGCCCTCGCCCCCGTTGGGCTCAGGGCCGTCGGGGTCGTTGAGGCCCAACCGTTCGCGGGTGGTCTGGACCCAGCGGGCCAGGTACCGGTGCCCGGCGGCGAGGGTCGCGGCGGCGACCTCGTCGACCAGGACCGCCTCGCAGATGTCGAAGACCTCTTCGAGGCCGGGTCGGCGGGCCTTGAGCAGGGCGCGGACCTGGGCGTGGGTGAGGCGCCCGGCGCGCGCCGCGGCGGCGATGTGGGGGTGGCCGCGCAGGTCGCGAGCCACGACGGTCTCGGCCCGGGCCTGGCCGTGAGAGATGCCGGCGCGAGCGGTGACCCACCCCGCCGCGTTGCGGGCCCCGTCGGCGGCCCAGACGGTGCGGGCGTCGAAGCAGTCGAGGAGGGAAACGGTGGCGGCGTCGAGGCGGGCCCGCATGACCTGGGCGGCGAGGAGCCGCTCAGTGAGCTCGGCATCGGTCAGGGTGGCGGCATCGACGCTGACGAACGCCTCGAAGTCGTCGCCCTCGGTTGTCGGAACGGGAGGCCCGGGGGCCACTGCGATCATGGGAACAACTGTACCCCAAGGGTGTGACAGTGAAGGATGATCGCGCGCCTCGCCGATCGTCACGACGGCCTGAACCGACCATCACGGCGCGCGACCATCGCCGGGCGCGAGGCTCGGGATCGAGGTGGAGGAGATCGTGCCCGACGCGACCGAGGAACGAACCAACCGAACACGGCAACAGCCGCTCGCCACCAACGTCGACCCCTAACCCCATGCCGGCGAACGCAGACACTTCTCTTCCATGAGGCCATCGCTGATCGCCGCGGTTTGGTGTGGCTGGATCGTCGTGGCGGCGGGCACCGGGTATCTTCATCAGAAGCGTCGCCATCAGTCCGAGCCACCGGGTCGTCGCTGCCGGACCGTACCGATACGTCCGTCACCCCGGCTACGCCGGTGCATTGCTCTCGCTCGTCGGCCTCGCGCTGACGCTCTGGAACTGGGTCAGTGTCCTGATCATGGTGATGGGGTGCCTGCTTGCGTACATCCCCCGCATCAAGGCTGAGGAAGCTGCGCTCGAGGAGAGCCTCGATGGGCCCTACCGCGAGTTCGAGCGTACGCGGCAGCGCCTGATCCCCGGCATCTGGTAGACACCGCTCGCGTCCCCCCATCGACGGCCGTCCGACCCGGGGCCGGCGGCCAGGGTGGCGCCGGCGACCTCGTCGACCAGGACCGCCTCGCAGAGGTCAGTGAAGGATCATCCTGCGTCGCCGTGGACGGCTCGTCGGTGAGCTCGCCGATCGCCAGCCGCTCCTCCTCGCTCGTGCTCGCGCCGAACCCGCCGCCGGCCGTGTTCTGTACCCACACCGCCTCGCCCGCGGCATAGGTGCCGCGCTGAAAGGCTCAGCCCACGTGATCGAGGTCTGGGTGACGGCCGTGATGACGTGCGAGTCGTGGGTCCCGGTGCCGGAGCCCATCACGATCGTGTCGCCGACCTCGATCCCGGTCGTGCCGGCGACGGCGCACGTCGTCGCACGGGCCGGGCATGGTTCGGTCAGGGTGGTGCGTGCGGGTGAGCCGTCGGCGCTCGTGTCAGCGGTGAGGTCCGGCAGGTACGCGGCCGTGATCGTGTGCGGGCCCCGGCTCAGGTCGCTCGTCGTGAGGCTCGCCTCGCCGGCGGCATCGAGCGGCATGGGTCCGCCCAGTGGCCGGCCACCGTCTCGGAACTGAACGGTGCCGGTGGGCACCCAGGACCGATCCTCGGCGGTGACGGTGGCAGTGAGCTCCACCGGCCGTCCGGGTCGCTGCGTCGCCGCGTCGCTGGTGACGCTCGTCGAGGTGTCAGCGCACATCGGGACGAGCTGGTCCAGCTCCCCGATGGCGTCGGCCCACGCGTACTCGCAGTTGTCGGAGAAGTAGTAGTAGCGCCGGTCCGCATCACGCTGATGCCGGCGTCTTGCGAGCGATGGGTGCGCTCGAAGGGCTCTGGGCGGACCTCCGTCCGAGCTTTCCGTCCTGGTGACGGCCAGAACGACCGGACCCGGGTGACCGCGCAGGGGCGCGTGGTACCGTCCGAATCACAGCCGTGTCATTCGTCCACAGGTGTGGAGAACTTCTGTGGACGATGCTGTGGACCCAGCGTGACCCCCCGGGGTCGCGTTGCACCCTGGTCCGAGGAGGAGACGTGGGCGACTCGTTCACCCACCTGCACACGCACACCGAGTACTCGATGCTCGACGGCGCGTCGCGCATCGACCAGATCGTGGCCGCCGCCGCGGCCGACGGGCAACCCGCTCTCGGCATCACCGACCACGGCAACATGTACGGGGTCCTGCCCTTCTACAAGGCGTGCCGGGCCCAGGGCATCACGCCGGTGCTCGGCTTCGAGGCCTACATGGCCCACGAGCACCGCACCGAGCGCATCTTGACCCGGGGCAAGGTCGACGACACCGGCGGCGAGGGCGACGGCGGCAAGAAGGCGTACTACCACCTGACCCTGTTGGCCGAGAGCAACGTCGGCTACCGCAATCTGATCCAGCTCTCGTCCCGGGCGTTCATGGAGGGCTACTACCGCAAGCCCAAGGTCGATTGGGAGACCCTGGCGGACCACTCCGAGGGCGTCATCGCCACCACCGGCTGCCTCGGCGGCCACGTCCTGCAGTCGCTGCTCGCCGGCGACCCCAAGACGGCGCTGATGAAGGCGGCCCGGCTCCAGGAGATCTTCGGGCGCGACAACCTCTTCGTCGAGCTGCAGGACCACGGCATCCCCGAGCAGCACCGCACCAACCCGATGCTGATCGACATCGCCAAGCGCCTCGGCGCACCGTTGCTGGCCACCAACGACAGCCACTACACCCACGCTCATGAGGCCGAGGGCCATGACGCCCTGCTGTGCGTGCAGACCGGCGCCCTGATCTCCCAGAGCGAGCACGAGCGCCTCAAGTTCAAGGGGTCGGGGCACTACCTGAAGTCCGCGGCCGAGATGCGGCACCTGTTCCGCGAGGTCGATGTCGCCTGCGACAACACGCTCTGGGTCGCCGAGCGGGCGGATGTGAACATCGAGTTCGGCGGCTCGAAGCTGCCCAGCTTCCCGTTGCCGGAGGGCGTCACCACCGACACCGACCACCTGCGCGACCTCACGTTCGCCGGCGCCCGCGAGCGGTGGGGCGACGACCTGCCCGACACGGTCGTCGACCGCCTGGCCTATGAGCTCAAGGTCATCGACGACATGGGCTTCTCGGCCTACTTCCTCATCACCTGGGACCTCATCAAGCACGCCCGCGACCTCAACATCCGCGTCGGGCCCGGGCGGGGGAGCGCGGCGGGGTGCGCGGTGGCCTACTGCCTTCGCATCACCGACCTCGACCCGATCAAGTACGACCTGCTCTTCGAGCGCTTCCTCAACCCGAGTCGCGGCTCGATGCCCGACATCGACATGGACTTCGACTCCCGGTACCGAGACGAGATGATCCGCTACGCGGCCGAGCGCTACGGCCGTGACCACGTCGCCCAGATCGTCACCTTCTCCACCATCAAGGCGCGCGCCGCGGTGCGCGACGCAGCGCGCGTGCTCGGTCTGCCCTACGTCGTCGGCGACAAGGTGGCCAAGGCCATGCCACCGCTCGTGATGGGACGCGACACCCCCCTCTACGCCTGCCTGGAGCAGCACCCCACGTTCGTCGACGGCTACCAGCGGGCCACCGAGCTGCGCACGATGTACGAGGCCGATCCCGACGTGGCCCGGGTCGTCGACGTGGCCAAGGGCCTCGAGGGGCTGCGTCGCCAGGACGGCATCCACGCCGCCGCGGTGGTCATCACCGACGCACCCCTCACCGACTACCTCCCGATCCAGCGCAAGCCCGTCGCCGGCCAGGACGTCGAGGACGCCCCGGTCGTCACCCAGTACGAGATGGGCAACGTCGAGGAGCTCGGCCTGTTGAAGATGGACTTCCTGGGGCTGCGGAACCTCGACGTCATCACCGACGCCCTCGCCATGATCAAGGACTTCCGCCAGGTCGATGTCGACATCGACGACCCGCCGCTCGACGACGAGGCGACCTTCGAGATGCTCCGCCGGGGCGACTCCATCGGCGTGTTCCAGATGGAGGGCGGCGGCCTGCGCCAGCTGCTCCGTTTGCTCGCGCCCACCACCTTCGGCGACATCTGCGCCCTCGTCGCCCTCTACCGCCCGGGCCCGATGGGCGTGAACATGCACATCGACTACGCCGATCGCAAGAACGAGCGCAAACCCGTCGAGTACTTCCACCCCGACGCCAAGGAGCTCCTCGCCGACACCTACGGGTTGATGATCTACCAGGAGTCGGTGATGCGGGTGTCTCAGCAGTTCGCCGGCTACTCGCTCGCCGATGCCGACAACCTCCGCAAGGCCTGCGGCAAGAAGAACCGCGAGATCATGGCCCGTGAGCGCTCGAAGTTCGTCGACGGGTGCGAGAGCGCAGGGTACGGCGCGGCACTCGGCACCGAGCTGTTCGACATCATCGAGAACTTCGCCGACTACGCCTTCAACAAGTCGCACTCCTTCGGCTACGGACTGGTGGCGTTCCAGACCGCCTACCTCAAGGCGAACTACCGCATCGAGTACTTCGCGGCCCTGCTCACCAGCGTCAAGGCCAACCTCGACAAGGCCGCGATCTACCTCAACGAGTGCCGCATCTCGAACATCAAGGTGCTCGTGGCCGACGTGAACCGCTCGCAGTCGAACTTCGGGCCGGCCCGCCTCGACGACGGCACCGAGGTCATCCCCTTCGGCCTCTCGGCGGTGCGCAACGTCGGCACCGCGCTGGTGGGCGCCCTCATCGCCGAGCGCGACGCCCACGGTCCGTTCCGCGACGTGTTCGACTTCTGCGATCGGGTCCCGCTGCCGGTGCTCAACAAGCGCGCCATCGAGTCGCTGATCAAGGCCGGAGGGTTCGACTCGCTCGGCCACCCCCGCAAGGGTCTGCTCCAGGTCTTCGAGCCCATCGTCGACATGACGATGGCGCGCCGACGCCAGGAGGACCAGGGCGTGATGTCGCTCTTCGACGATGCGCCGAGCGGCGGCGCCGCCTTCGACGACCGCCCCCCGATCCCCGAGGTCGAGTTCGACAAGACCGAGAAGCTCCGCTTCGAGAAGGAGATGCTCGGCCTCTACGTGTCGGACCACCCGATCATGGGGCTCGAGGAGGCCCTGCGGCGCCGAGCCACGCACTCCATCGCGGACCTGGCCGAGCTGGCCGAGCAACCGTCCCCCGAGGGCCGCGACGGCCGAGACCGGGTGCTGACCGTCGGCGGGGTCATCACCGGGCTCCAGCACAAGTTCACCCGGGCCAACGCCCGCATGGCCGTCTTCGTGCTCGAGGACCTCCTAGGCTCGGTCGAGGTCACCGTGTTCCCCCGCACGTTCGAGACCATCGGTCACGTGCTGGCCGACGACCTCGTGGTCACGGTCAGGGCCCGGCTCGACACCAAGGACGACCAGCCCAAGCTGATGGCCATGGACGTGTCGCCCTGCGAGGACCTCTCGGGCGCGCCGCCCCTGCGCCTCCGGGTGCCCCCGCACCAGCTCTCCGACCAGCGGGTGAAGGACCTCAAGGACGTGCTGGTGAAGTTTCCCGGTGAGTCCAAGGTGTACCTCCACGTGGGTGAGCAGGTCGTGCGGCTGCCCGACGCGTGGTCGGTCGAGCGGGGCAGCGGCCTCGTCTCGGAGCTGCGCGCCATCTTCGGGGCCGACTGCCTCGTCTCGGACCGCGCCGCCTAGCCATCGGGCGCCCCCTGAGCCCCCCGACCGGTTCGTCACCGGTAGGGTCCGGCGTCCATGGCTCAGGGGTGGGAGGACGCAGCGAGCGCGGCGGGGGTCAGTTCGCGCCGTCGCTTCTTGACCGGCGGAACCGCCGTCGGTGCCGCCGCCCTCTGGTCCCGAATCGCCACCTCGGGTGCGCCCTCGGCGCCCCCCGCGCCGCGCCCACGCCCCGCGGCACGGCAGAGCTTCGCTGCGCCGCGGCCCGCGGACGTCACCCTCGTCGATGCCGGTGGGTGGTGCTGGTTCACCGAGGCCCGCACCCTGATCACCCCGGCCGGGCGCCTCTACGCCGGCAGCGTCGCCCACGGCACGGGGACGAGCCGCGACGGCGCGGTCGAGGTGACGAGCGTCGATGTCCGCGGCGGGCTCCACCCCCTGCGCCCGGTCCGTCGGTCGACCATCGGGCACCACGCCCCCAACGACCACACCAACCCCGGGCTCGAGGTCACCTCCGATGGTGGGGTGCTGGCAATGTGGTCGGGCCACGTCGAGGACCTCCTCCTGCGTCGCGCCCGCGACCCGAAGGGGACCGGGGTGTTCGGCGCGCTGGCGCCGATCGAGCGGCCCCTCGCCGGGCGGTCGCCGGGGCGGGCGGTGGCCTACGGCAGCGTGCACCGCCTGGCCGCCCTCGGCGTGACGATCGTGGCCTACCGCGGCGAGCAGTACTCGTGGAACCTCATGCGCTCCCCTGACGACGGCCTCACCTGGGAGCCCCTCGGCCTGCTGCTGGTGCCACCGTCGGTGGGACAGCGCCCCTACGCCAAGTTCGCGTCCGACGGGCGGCGGCTCTGGTTCGCGTGCACCGAGGGCCATCCGCGCACCGTCCAACCGACGAACATCCGGGTGGGGATGGTCGACGCCGACGGTTCCGTCACCGACGCGTCCGACACGCACCTGGGCCGAACCGGCTCCGGGGTCCCGGTCGCCGCGGTGCCCCTGGCGTTCCGCACCCCGGCTCGAGCTGCCGCCTGGATCAGCGAGATCCGGATCATCGACGGGGCTCCGGTGGTCTCGGTGTCGCTCCGGGGGGCGAGGGTGGACGACGCGGCGGGCGCGTGGCCCCACGACCACCTGCGGGTGGTCCGGGACCGCGATGGCGGCTGGATCCACGAGCTGGTGGCCCACGGCGGCGGGGAGCTGGGCGCCAACCCGATCGAACGCGACTACAGCGGCCTGGCCGCCCTCGACCCGTCCACCCCCGACCGCGTGGTGGTCGCGACCAACGTCCAGCCCCGGACGGGGGAGCCGCTGCGGTCACGGGCCGACGGTCGGGTGCACCTCGAGCTGTGGCAGATGGACCGGCGCTCCGACGGTTCCGCCCAGTGGGTCGCGACCGCCCTCACCACCGACAGCCGGGAGGACAACATGCGCCCCCACATCGCGGTGCGCAACGGCCTGAAGGTCCTGTCGTGGATGCGGGGCCGCTACCACAGCCCCAACCGCTTCGCGACGCGGATCGTGGTCCGCCAGGCCTCCTGAGCGGCGGCGACCGGCCTCGGCGGCGGAGCCGAGTTGCGTCGGGACGGCTGGGCGACTGGACTTGTCGGGCCCACCCAGCCCGCTCCCGGAGGGTTTGAAGACCGAATGGCCATCGAGGTCGACACCAAGGATTGCACCGCACTCTCCGACGCAGAGCTGGCCGAGATGGCCGACCTGTGCGCGGCGGGGCCACGCCCCTATGAGGCGGGCCTGCTGTCGAAGCTGGTCGAGGACTGGGTCCTCGTCACCCTCGCCCGCGACAGCGCCCGGATCAAGGGCTTCTCGTTCTGCACCCTCGAGCGCATCGGCGGCACACCCAGCGTGCTCATCGGGCTGGCATCGATCAAGCGCACGGCCAAGCGCGACACGGTGCTCCGCCAGATGATGACCGACCAGCTGCGGCGCGCCGTGCTGGCCTTCCCCGATGAGGACGTGCTCGTCGGCACCCGGATGGCGACCGCCTCGGGCTTCGAGGCCTTCCGGGCCCTCACCGACATCGTGCCCCGCCCCGACTACATCGCCACCGGCGAGGAGCGGGCATGGGGTCGCCGCCTGGCCAAGCGCTTCGGCGTGCCCACCGGCACCTACGACGAGCGGACCTTCAAGGTCACGGGCGGAGAGATCCCCGCCCTGGTGTTCGACCACGACAGCGCCAAGCCCCAGACCATCCCCGCCGATGTCGTCGCCCTCTTCGACGACATCGACGAGGACGCGGGCGACGCCCTCGTCGGCTTCGGCTGGGCCCTCGCCGACGACCTCGTCAAGCTGCTCTAGGCCTCTCGCCGACCCCGGTCGCGCTGCCCGGGGAGCCTGAGAGGTCGAGCGGACGGGCCATGGAGCTTTCCGACGCACTCCGCCGGCGCCGCATGGTGCGGTCCTTCGGGCCTGATCGGGTCGAGCCCGCGCTGCTCGACAGCCTCCTCGACGCCGCCCGGCGGGCGCCCTCTGCGGGCCGGACCGAGGCCACCCGCTTCCTGGTGCTCGACACCCCCGAGGCCGTGGCCGGCTACTGGGACCTGACCCTGGCGCCGGCCCGCCGGGTCTCGTTCTCCTGGCCGGGCCTCCTGGTCGCGCCGGTGTTGGTCGTGGTGCTGGTCGACCCTGCGGCCTATGTCGCCCGCTACGCCGAGGCCGACAAGGTGGCGACCGGGCTCGGGGCGGGGCTCGACGCCTGGAGCGTGCCGTACTGGTGGGTCGATGCGGGCGCGGTGGTGCAGAACCTGCTGCTGGGGGCGGTCGACGCGGGCCTGGGCGCCTGCCTGTTCGGCCTCTTCGCAGCCGAGGATGCGGTGCTGGCGGCCCACGGGGTGCCCGGCGGGTGGCGGGCGGTGGGCACCGTTGCCCTCGGCCATCGGGCCCCGGATCGCGCCGGCCGCTCGGCGGGTCGGCCCCGGCCCCCGTTGGGCGAGGTGGTCCACCGCGGCCGATGGGATCAGCCGCCAAACGGCTGAAACATTGCCAATGGATGACATGTAAACGCCTGTGACCAGGGAACCTAGGCAGCGTGCCCCATTTCACGTTGCGATAAGGTTACGAACGACCGATCAAAGGACCACACTTGCCCTTCTGCCCGGTCGCTCGTGAGCCGTTTCACGTGAAGGCGGCCGGGTCGACCTGAACCCGATTGAAGGAGCTGTCCTGCATGGACACATCCACGAAGGGCCGCTCGTCCGAGCGACCGCCGAGTCCCCAGGCGCCCGAGGGCGCCCGGTCCCGCCGCCGCCGGCGGGTCCGAGCCACCGCCGGCGCCGCCGTGCTGACCGTCGCCCTGGCCTCTGCCTTCGGGCCGACGGCCACCGAGGAGCACCGGACGCCCGACACGGGTGTTCAGCCGATCGCCGCCGTCCGCGATGTGACCGACCGCGATGCGACCGAGCGCGAGGCGCCCGTCGGGAACGTCGCCGTTGACCGCCCGGTCCCCGTCAACCTGCGCTCCGCCATGACGCGCCGGGAACCGACTGAGGCCGACAAGCAGAAGTTCTATCGGAACCTGGCCGAGAGCGCCGCCCGTGAGGAGGCCGCCCGCGAGGAGGCTGCTCGTGAGGAAGCCGCCCGCGAGGAGGCTGCTCGTGAGGAAGCCGCCCGCGAGGAGGCTGCTCGTGGGGAGGCTGCTCGTCAGGCGGCCGCCCACGAGGCGGAAGAGGCCGCTCCTCCTCCTCCTCCTCCTCCTCCCCCCCCCCCCCCCCCCCCCCCCCCC